>JAJYKO010000519.1 GCA_021788565.1 Chloroflexota bacterium | reverse complement strand
GGCCGATGCTGCCGTCAGGATCGCAGGCTACTTCGCGTAGTCCACCGCCCTGGTCTCCCGAACAACAGTAACTTTCACCTGCCCGGGGTACTGAAGGCTCTCCTCGATCCTCTTCACTATGTCGCGCGCTAGCCTTACCGCCCCTAGATCGTCGATCTCCTCGGGCTTCACGATGATGCGAACCTCGCGACCTGCCTGAATAGCGAAGGACTTCTCAACCCCCGTGAAGGAGTTGGCCACGCTCTCCAGGGCCTCGAGTCGCTTTATGTAATGCTCCAGCGTCTCGCGCCTGGCACCAGGTCTGGCCCCGGAAATCGCATCCGCGGCCTGAACGATGATGGCCTCAAGGCTCTGGGGCTCGGTCTCATCCGCGTGGTGAGCCGCGATAGCATGGATCACCCTGGGAGACTCGCCGTACCGCTTGGCCAGCTCCGCTCCGATGATCGCGTGCGGTCCCTCGAACTCATGATCGACTGCCTTGCCCAGATCGTGGAGCAGGCCCGCGCGACGCGCGATGTTGACGTCGGCGCCGATCTCAGATGCGAGCATGGCCGACAGATGGGCAACCTCGATCGAGTGAAGCCTGATGTTCTGGCCGTAGCTGGTCCGGTACTTCATGCGACCGAGCAGCTTGATCACCTCAGGATTCAACCCGTGCACGCCCGCGTCCAGCGCGGCTTCCTCACCAGCCTCGCGGATAGCGGTTTCAACTTCTGTCCTGGTCTTGTTGACCACCTCCTCGATCCGAGCGGGGTGGATCCTGCCGTCCGTCACCAGCTTCGTCAATGCAAGACGCGCGATCTCTCTGCGCACGGGATCGAAGCCCGAGAGAGTCACGGCATCCGGAGTATCGTCGATGATGAGATCGACACCTGTTGCGCTTTCCAGCGCCCTGATGTTCCGTCCCTCGCGCCCGATGATGCGACCTTTCATCTCATCGTTTGGTAGGGGCACCACTGACACAACTGTCTCAGCTACTTGATCGGCGGCACAACGCTGAACGGCCATGGTGACGATGTGCCTGGCCTTACGCTCGGCTTCCTCACGGGCCTGGGCCTCGATTTCTCTGGCCCTCTTTGCCGCGTCGACCGATACCTCTTGCTCTACTATCTTCAGGATCTCGGCCTTGGCGATGTCGCGGGTGAGTCCGGAGACACGCTCCAACTCCTGGAACTGCCGGATCTTCACCTGCTCGATCTCCTCGCGCAGTGTCTCGAGCTCCTTCTCCTTGGTCGTCAGGTTGCGCTCTCGCCTCTCAACGCTCTCCAGCCTCCGGTCCAGATTCTCGTCCTTCTGCTGGATGCGGCGCTCCTGTCTCTGAAGCTCGTTACGCCGATCGCGATGCTCACTTTCCGCCGACTGGCGGATTCGGAGGGCCTCGTCCTTGGCCTCAAGTAGCAGCTCGTTCTTCTTCGCAGTGGCTTCGGCGAGGAGTTTCTCAACGTTGGTTTCCTTCAACTTCAACTCGGCCCCGACTACGCTGCGCCGATAGAAGTAGCCGACTGCGCCGCCGATAAGCAGCCCAACAAGCATGCTTACCAATATCGATATCGGATCCAATACAGCGCTACACCTCTCTTTCTCGTCTAACACGAGGATTGTCGCGCCAGAAGTTAGATATCCTCTTTAATGATAATAGCCACTTTCTTAACCTGTGTCAAGGAGAACGGCCGCCCGGGCGGGACGCGGGGACGCGTGACGGGGGAACCGGGGACGAGCGGGTGACGGCGAGGCGGAGCGAGTGAGCGGGTGACCGGGAGGGGAGTCACTAATCAGATTAGCTAGGAACCGAGCAAGAGACACATGACACATAAAGAAAGATAGAAGTTAACAGACGACCCGGAAACTACCTTGCCTAACCTTCGACATCCCGTCTATCCTGTTTCCGTCCTTCTCCCTGTCCCCCACTCACTCCATCACCCCGTCGCCCCTTCTCCCTCTCGCCCGCTCGCCGACTTTCCCCGTCGCGCTGGCCGCCAAATCGGCGATAGTGGTACGGCTCAGACGGCCGGCCAGCAGAGAGCGGGCGTCACACCAGATTTCGTGGACCGGGCAGGTGCCGGAGCGGCTGCAATCGTCCGGCCAGAGGACGCACATGTTCAGCGCCAGGGGCCCGTCGATCGCCTCGACGACCTCCAAGAGGGTAATCTTCTCCGCGGGTCGGGCGAGAATGATCCCGCCGCCGGCGCCTCGTTGGGAGCGCAGCAAACCTGCGCGCGTAAGAGCGGGAACGATCTTAGCCAGGAAGGGCAGCGGGATGCCCTGTCGTGCCGCCACCTCGTGGGTCAGGCCAACCGCTCCGGCCTCAAGGCTCGCCACGTCCAGCATCGTTCGAATGCCGTAGTCCGCCCGTCTGGTAATCTGCATGCGCACCTTCCCGTCTAATTCGGACCAACAGTGTCTCGTTGGTCAGGATAGTCGCCGCGCCCTCACCTCGTCAAGATGCCGGGCTTCACGGTGAGGGCCTTTCCAAAGTGGTCACGCATCAGCCACATCCTCCCGTGTCGTCACGCATCGGTCACATCCTCCCGTCACTCCCGCGAAAGCGGGAGCCCAGGCACGAGGCAGCGGCTGGATGCCCGCTTGCGCGGGCATGACGAGCGGTACGCGGGCATCGCGGCGGACTTTTGAAAGGCCCCACTTCAAGGTGCATGACCCAGGATTCTGGGAGCCTGATGTGTGTAGGGGTCAGTAGCAGCGGGTCCTCCCTGACCCGCTGCTACTGGGCTGAGGGATCTAGCCCTGGCGGAAGTAATTTGTCCCCATGGCTTCGCGCGCCTGGCGGAGCGTCTCCGCCGCGACCTTGCGGGCGCGCTCGCTCCCCGACTGGATTATCTCGTCGACCAGTTTCGGCCGCTCTTCGTAGTAAGCGCGGCGCTCGCGGATCGGCTCAAGGAACCGGTTGAGGGCAACAACCAACTTCTTCTTAACCTCAACATCGCCGACGCGTCCGGCACGGTATCGTTTCTTGAGGTCGGCCACCTCTTCCTTGTTCGGATTGAAGGCATCGTGGTAGACGAAAACGGGGTTGCCGGCGACGTGCCCGGGGTCGGTGGCATGGATGCGGGTGGGGTCGGTGTACATAGTCATCACCTTGCGTTCCACGGTCTTGGCGTCGTCCGACAGCATGATGGTGTTTCCCACGCTCTTGCTCATCTTGGTCTTGCCGTCGGTCCCCACGAGGGTGGGCACTTCGCCGATAAGCGCCTCTGGCTCCGGGAAGACGGGCGCGAACAGCTCGTTGAATCGCCTGGCGATCTCCCTGGTCACCTCGATGTGCGAAGCCTGGTCCTTGCCGACGGGTACCAGGTCGCCCTTCACCACCAGGATGTCCGCCGCTTGAAGCACCGGATACCCGAGCAGCCCGTATGAAGCCGTCTCCAGCTTCAGACTTCGCATCTGCTCTTTCAGCGTCGGCACCCTCTGGAGACGAGGCACCGTGGTCAACATGGAAAAGAGTAGGTGTAGCTCGGTCGTCTGCGGCACCAGTGACTGCAGGACTATGGTGCTTCTTTCGGGATCTATGCCCGCGCTCAGGTTATCCAGCACAACGTCACGGATATCCTGGCCCATCTCATTCAGATTCTGCAGCCTGGTGGTAAGCACGTGATAGTCGGCGACCAGGAAGAAGCATTCGTATTCGTCCTGAAGTCGCGCCCGGTTGGCGAGGGTGCCCACGTAGTGTCCCAGGTGGAGCTTGCCGGTGGGCCTGTCGCCTGTGAGGATTCTTCCCTTCTTCTGTTCCACGCTCAACTCTCCGCCGTTCCTAGTTGAGTCGATTCTACTAGGACGCGCCGGTTCTCGCCAGCCGCGCCTTCGGAATGGGCGTAGTGATGACGGCCGGTTGGCTCAGAGCAGGACAGCAGCCGGAGCCGAATAAGGCGGCCAGGTTGGGGGAGGACAGCACGGGCCGGCGGCTCCTGCGCGGCGGGAAGGGGTGGCATGCTTGACCGTGTTAACTATTCGCCTTATTATGGTTGAAGCTCGGCGCCCTTCGTCTCGCTCTCTCTGTTTCGGAGGGATCGACGTGCTGGTAGCGGCGTCTTCTCATGGCCACAAGTTCCAGCGCAGGGTCATCTTCATTGTGGTGGCCGGATTGCTGGTGAGCTTCGCACTGTTCGGTTTCCTCGCTCTGGAGGCGGTTCGCCAGTCCACCCAGTCCGTATTCCAGGAGCGGCTGATGATGGCTAAGATCACCGCCGCCCACATCGACTACCAACTGAAGGAGGCGCTGGACTACCTCCAGTCCGAGCCTCGGGCTCAAGGCATCGATCTCTACAGCGGAAATCTGGAGGACAAGCGGAGTGCCCTCGCCCAGATTCGCGCTCGCCTGCCGATCTTCGCCCAACAGGTGTATCTGGTAGACCGCAACGGCACGGTTGTGCTCGCCGAGCCATCCCCGTCCCCTCTGGAGGGCGCCAACTTATATGACTACGTCCACATCCGGCGCGTGCTGCAGGGAAGCAAACGAGAGGTATCGGGCGTAATTCTCGACCCGGTGACCAGGGCGCCCACCGTTGCGCTTGCCGTGCCGATAACCGACGCCTCAGGACAGACCGTCGGGGCGCTTGGTGCCTCCATGGACATCGCCAGCGCAAGCCTCGCCAGCCTTATCCTCGGCCTTAAGCCCGGGCGGACCGGGCATACTCAGATACTGGATGGCAACGGGACCGTGATGGCCAGTACCGAACCAGATCTGGTGCTACACCGCAGCCAGCACTATGACCTGCTCTTCTCCCTCATGCGCCAGAAGACGGCGACGGTCGTCACTCACGCCACCGAAAACGGCCCGGACTCGGCCACGGAGATCGTGGCCTTTGCCCCGCTCCGCAATGCCTCCTGGGGAGTTTCGGTTGAGCAGAGTGAATCCGAGGCGATGGCCGTCGGTCGCGATCTCGAGACTCACCTTATCGTCCTGGGCGTATTCTCGCTCCTGGGCGCTCTGGTCACGTCTGTGCTCGTGCTGCGCAGGGTGCTGATCCCGATCGAGTCGCTCACCCTCGCGTCGGAGCAGATCGCCGCTGGCGATCTCGGCAGCCCCCTCACGGTAGCCGGAGACGATGA
>JAJYKO010000518.1 GCA_021788565.1 Chloroflexota bacterium | reverse complement strand
TATCCTGCCGCCCTTGAGGACGAGAAAGTTGCCGGGGTGCGGATCGGCGTGGAAGAAACCGTCCTCGAGCACCATCTTGAGCACGACCTGCGCGCCGTTCCTCGCCACCACCTTCTTATCGACACCTGCGGCCTCCAGGCCCGGCAGATCGTCTATCTTTGTGCCGTGCAACCGCTCCAGGACCAGCACCCGGCGGGTGGTGTAGCGCCAGAAGACGCGCGGCACCACGAGCCGTGGATCTCCGTCGAAGCTGATCTGGAAGCGCTCGGCGTTTCGCCCTTCCTGCACGTAGTCCAACTCACCCCTTAGAGTATGGGCGAACTCCTCTACGAGGCCGGGGAGGTCGTAGATCTCACCCCACACGGTGCGGCGTGCCGCCAGCCTGGCGAGATCCATCATGATCGCCAGATCCTCCTCCACCACCCTCTCGACGCCGGGGCGCTGCACCTTCACCACTACCTCCTCGCCACCGGTGAGCCGCGCGGCGTGGACCTGCCCGATGGAGGCCGAGCCGATGGGCACCGGATCAAACTCGGCGAACAGCTCCGATGGGGGAGCCCCCAGCTCGGTGGTGATCTGCCCGACGATTACCTCCAAGGGCTCGGGCGGCACCGCGTCCTGCAGCCGAGAGAGCTCGGCGAGGTAATCGTCAGGGAGCATGTCCGATCGGGTGGAAAGGATCTGGCCCAGCTTGATATAGGTCGCGCCCAGCTCTTCCAGGGCCATGCGGAGCCTCTGAGGAGTCGTGTAGCGAACCTGATCCTGGGATTCTGCGAGGAACCACCGGAACGGCCTCGGGGGACGCAGGCCAAGCTGCCCCAGTAGCCAGCCGAAACCGTGGCGAGCCAGGATCTGCAGTACCTGGCGGTAGCGCCTCAGGCGGCCATGGGGGTAGCCTTCGTGAAACCGGGGCCCTGTGTGCCGATCTCGCATCATGGCCTCAGAGTACGGCAACGGGCTCGGCTGCGCAAGCCAGAGATCACCGGCCGTCGCCTACCAGCTACTTCGATGTGGCAGTGACGTAGAAAGCGGGTCCAGGGCGCAGCGACTGGCGGGGCGTGGGGTGTCCCCACAAAACTACACACACTCTGTCTCAACTTCCTAATCGCATCATTGCTGCCGGCGAAGCAAGCGGACACGGCGGCGGGTGCGGAAGGTGTGAGAGTCGGCAGGGACGACGCTGATACTGCCGTCGGGCTCCAGGACGCACAGTTTCACCTGGTCGATGCCGTCGACCCCGTGCTCCCGAAGCGCCGTCTCGGCCTCTTCTAGATCGACCCCCTCACGCTGCAACGCTACTGGAAGCCAGTGGCCGTCCTGGGCGATCACCGTTGGATGGCTCTCGAGGGCGCGTCTGACGAGTGGGCTTCGCAAGCGGAGGTAGCCGAGGGTCCAGTTCAGCGCCAGCAGCACGGCTATTATGATGAGGCCCCCGCCCAGGGAGCTGTCCGGCCCGGTCATAGCCGGCTGCACGGCGTTTGCCACCAGCAGCACCATCACCAGGTCGAATAGCGTGAACTGCCCGACCTCTCGCTTGCCGAACAGCCGCAGACCGATCAGCAGTGCCAGGTAGATCACGACCGACCTGACCACCAGCTCCCAGGCGGGAATCGCCAGCTGGAATAGCCCCCCTCCCATCAGCGCATCCTCCTCTACGTGCATGAACTGCATGGGGAGTGCCAGGGGGAGGTTACGCCTCGCCGCCCTCGTCGGCCAGTTCCATGTCTTGTCCTTTGTGGTGCATCCACAGCCCGCGCGCTATCACCACGAACCCAATTAGCATAAACACTACGGAGATGGGCCGGGTGAAGAAGACCGCGTAGCTGCCGTGAGATATGGCCAGCGACTGCTTGAGCGACGTCTCCAGCATCTGGGCAAGTATCGTCGCCAGCACGACCGGCGCCATGGGAAAGCCGAACTTTCGCATGAGATAGCCGACTACACCGAAGAGCAACGCCACCCACACGTCGAACACCAGATAACGCACGCTGTAGGCCCCGATCACAGAGAAGAGAACGATCAGCGGCCCGAGGATGGGGAACGGGATCAGGGCGATCCTGACCCATAGCCCTACCAGCGGCAGGTTCAGCACCAGCAGCATCACATTGCCCACGTACATGCTGGCGATGACGGTCCAGACAAGCTGCGGGTTCTCCTGAAACAACCTCGGCCCCGGCTGGAGGCCGTACATCATGAATCCGCCGAGCATCACTGCCAGGGCGGGACCGGCCGGAATGCCGAAGGCGAAGAGCGGCACGAAGCCGCCCTGGCTGGTGGCGTTGTTGGCTCCTTCCGGTGCCGCCACCCCCTGGATGGCCCCGTTGCCGAACTGCTCCGGGTGCTTGGACATTCGCTTCTCGAAGTCGTACGCGACGAATGTTGTCACCGCGGGGCTGCAGCCCGGTAGCAGCCCCATGAAGAAGCCCAGCCCGGTTGCCCGCAGCATGGTCCCGACGCAGCTCTTCAGTTCCGCCAGGCTCGGCATCAGCTTCCCAATGGTGGCGGTGTATATGAGGTCCATCTCCTGTTCGACGTTGATCAGCACCTCGCCGATGGCGAACAGCCCGATGATCACGCTGATGAAGTTGACCCCGCCCATCAGATCCACCAAACCGAAGGTAAGGCGGGCCGATCCGGTAACGGGATCAAGGCCTATCACCGAAACCAGCAGCCCGATGCACATGCCGATGAACCCCTTGAGCAGCGCCCTGCCCGAGAGGCCGACTATCAGGCTGAGGGCCATGAACATCAAGGCGAAGTACTCCGGCGGGCCGAAGGCCAGGGCAACGCCCGCCAGGATAGGTGCGAACAGGGTTAGACCCACCATGCTGAGGGTGCCCGCGAAGAAGGATGATATGGCGGAGATGGCTAGGGCGGGACCCGCGCGGCCCTGCTTGGCCATCTGATAGCCATCCAGCGTGGTGGGGACCGATGACGCCTCCCCGGGTATGTTTACCATGATGGCGGTGGTGGAGCCTCCATACTGTGCCCCATAGTAGATGGCCGCCATCATGATTATGGCGGGAGTTGGCGGAAGGATGGTGGTCAGGGGCAGCAGGATCGCGATGGCTGAGGTTGGGCCGATGCCTGGTAGCACTCCGACAAGGGTCCCCACGATCGAGCCCACGAGGGCGAAGAGGAGGTTCTCAGGCGTCATTGCCTGGGCGAACCCATTAGCCAGATACTGCCACGAGAACAGCATGATTACACCCTCTCGTCCTTCGTAGATTCAGAAGAGCAACTCCAGCGGGCCGAGGGGAAAGCTAAGCTCCAGAAAGTCATTGAAGACGAAGAGCACCGTGAGGGCGCTCAAGATGCCGCAGAGCGGAGCCACCCACCAACGGTATCTGCCGAGGTACCAGGTTCCTATCGTGATGAAGAGCATGGAGGCCAGGGGGAAGCCAAGGGGCTCCAGAAGTGCCATGTAGACGACCATGATGCTTATCATGGCCAGCACGCGACGCTTGCCCAGCCGATCCGGCCAGGCAATCGGCTTCTCTTCGCCGTTGTAGCGCCACGCAAGAACAGTCTGACCCAACCCTGCCGCCAGGATCATGCACCCGACGAGAATGGGCATGGTGGCGGGGGAGAGCCGCTCCCCCACCTGCCCCTGTATCCGCGTTGACGCCGCAAGGGCCACCACACCCAGAAGGCTCAAGAATACGCCTGCCGCGATGTCGGCCGCCTTGAGAGTCCTCACCCCGTGCACCTCCAGACCTATGTAGGAGCCGGCTCCTGCCGGCGAAGCCATCGCCAGGTGGGCCTCGCTCTTACTTCAGGGATGCGATGACGTCCTTGTACCTGGGAATCAGCTTCTCGATGTAGGCCTTGGATTCTTTGGCGCCCATTGCCAGGGTCATAAAGCCTTCCTTCTTTTGGGCTTCCTGCACCTCAGGAGTGTTGCTGATGTCCAGGAAGGCCTTCTCCAGCTTGCTGACCACTTCATCCGGGGTGCCGGCCGGGACGGCCACGCCTCGGTCCACGGTTTCCACGAGGTTGATCCCCTGTTCCTTGAAGGTGAGCGCGTCTGGCAGCGCGGGGAACCTGCTATCCGTGGCGAAGCCGATAACCCGCGACTGGCTGCTGTACTTCACCACGTCGTCGGAGTTCGCCATCAGAGCATCGATGTGTCCGCCCAGGAAGGCGGTGATGGAGGGCGCGGCACCGTTAAACGGCACGTACTCGAACTTCGTGTCGCTGAGCTTCTGCAGTTGGAGGGTGGCGATGTGTGGGCCGGTTCCTGTGCCGGAACCGCCAATGGTAAGCTTGCCCGGGTCCTTCTTAGCAGCGTCCACCAGGTCCTTGACGCTCTTGTAGGGGCTGTTGTTCAGAACGATCAGCCCGAGCGGGGTGGATTGGAAGAGGGCGACCGGCAGGAGTTGCTCGGTCTTGTAGCCGACGTCCTGCTGCAGTGGCTGGATGATGATGTGTGGAATGTTGATCCCGGTGATCTGGTAGCCGTCGGGCTTGCCTCTGGCCGCCTCGGCCCAGCCAACCGCACCGCCGCCTGCATCCTTATAGTCGACTAGGATCTTCTGACCGAGGGACTTCTCCAGGTAGGGCTGCTGCCGCCTCGCCTCCCGGTCGGACTGTCCGCCGGGGGCGAAGGTCACCATGTACGTGATCGGCTTGTTGGGGTAGGTATCCGCCTTGCCGAGACTGCCGCAACCCGCCGCGGCCACCATGACCAGGGCTACCAGAGCCGCTGCGCCGAAGGCCAACGTCCTTGTCAGCATGGTTCTCCTCCTCACGGTGAAAATGCGCGGAATCACGAGGCTAACGCGGTAGGACTGACAGATGATACCACGGTCTTTAGAAACAAGACCTATTATGAAAATAAGTCATACAGACTTTATCAGCCAGTTCCTCTACAAGGAGGCTATTGCGGTTCGGCCCTGCCCGTTTTACAATTGAGGCATGGTGGAGTGGTGGGGAAGGTTGATCGGACCTTCTTGCGCGTGGACTGACTAGCCGGCGCCCCAGTTTCCCGCCCTGCGCTCCCCTCCTTTCTGTGGCCTATGGCCTTCCTTCGTCCGGGGTATCCGGTGCGCGAGCGGCAGCTTGTGTTCCT
>JAJYKO010000517.1 GCA_021788565.1 Chloroflexota bacterium | reverse complement strand
CGGCACTGGGGTCGGGGCTTCTATCGCCGTTAACAAGACCCCGGGCCTCCGCGCCGCCCTCTGCCACGACGTGTACTCCGCCCACCAGTGCGTCGAGCACGACAACGTGCAGGTGCTTTGCCTCGGCGCCGAAATAATCGGGCCGAAGCTCGCCTTCGACCTGCTGCATGCCTTTCTGAATGCCCGGTTCAGCGTGTCCGAAGAGTTCCGCAGGCGCGTCGCGAAGCTTGAGCAGATGGACTCGAGCAAGAAACCGTGGAGCTAGAGCCAGAGAGGTTCAGCGACTCATCGGCGAGTGATTCCGGCTACTGGATGCTCATTCCGGCTAGGTGTGGCAAGAGCAGGCTCACCTGCGGAATCAGGGCGACCAACAGGAGGCCGACTATCAGGATCGTCAGATAGTACATCATAGGCTTCATAGCCTCTTCCATGGTGGTCTGCGCTATATTGCATGCAAAGTAGATGCCTATGCCGACAGGAGGCGAGAAGAAGCCGATTCCCATGGCGATGATCATCACCATGCCCATCTGGAGCTCGGTGATCCCAAACTGGACCGCAATTGGGAGCAGGATCGGGCCGAGGACCAGAATCGCTGGGAGACCTTCCAGGAAGGCGCCCATGAAAATCATGAATATGGCACAGGCTAGCATGAACAGCCACGGTTCGCCCTTGAGCACGGATAGCATCACGCCGAGTCTTTGGGGCACTTGAAAGAAGGTCAGCGCCCAGGAGAAGGCTGTGGCCGCTGAGATGACGAACAAGATGTTGCCGGTCATGATCGCGGCGTCGCTCACTGCCGTCAAGAGGGATTTCCCATTCATCTTCCTGTACACCAGGATCGCCATGACGAACCCATAGATCACCGCGAACGTCGAAACCTCCGTGGGGGTTGAGGTCCCTGAGAGGATCCCCACCACCAGCATAACCGGCATGGCGAAGGCGGGGATGGCTATTGCCCATCTCCTCGCGACCTCCTTCCACGCGATCGCAGGTGCACCATGTATCCCCAGTCTGCTAGCTCTGAAGTAGATGGCAACCATCAGAACGAGCGCGATGAGGGCAGCAGGCAGCAGCCCCCCCATGAAGAGCGATGCCACCGAGACGGTCGAGACGGAGCTGAACACCAGCATGGCGATGCTAGGGGGGACGGTCTCCCCCATCGCAGCGGCCGATGCAAGCACGGCGCCCGTCTCTCCCTTGGGGTAGCCTTCTCGTTTGAGCATGGCGCTCAGACTGGATCCCACTGCCACCATGTCAGCGACCTTCGAGCCCGAGATGCCCGAGAAGACGTACATGGTGACGACCATTACCTGGAACAAGCCGCCACGTAGCCGGCCGATCAAGCAGGCGATGGCATCTGACATTGGGATGGCCAGTCCCCCTTCCGTCATGACCAGGCCGGCCAGGACAAAGAATGGGATAGCCAGCAGGACGAAGCTTGAGGTGCCGTACTCCATCTTAAGGGGTATCGCGGTGAGCGTTCCCAGCTTGGTCTGCTCCAAATAGAGGAAGCTGATCACTACGAAGACGAAGCCGATGGGAGCGGACATCGCCAACATGATCACGAACAGAATCAAAGTGATCACGAGCGCCTGATCAGCGGGGATGGCGTTTCGGGTCAGTGCAAACAGGAGGCCCACCGCGAGCACAACGGCGACTGTGGACGGGATAGCCACACGGCGGGGATAGGAAAAGAGCTGTCCAAACGCGAAGAGCGCCATTAGCAGGATCCCGATGATTACCGGAGCCCGCTCCCACGCTATCGGCAGGCCGGACATCGTTAGCTGAGACCCGGCTTCTGCCAGCAGGACTATGGACTGCTGAGCTAGAAATATCGCGACTATGCAGACGAGCGTGTCGACAGCTGCCAGAACATACGGACGGGCGCCCTCGGGCACGGCATTGATTCCAGCGTGGACCCGCATGTGCGCTCCTCGCCGGTAGGCCAGAGCTCCTCCCATGAAGGTCAGGAACATCAGTGAAACCTCGGAAATCTCCTGCACCCAGTCATAACTGGAGCCGACCAGAGCGCGAATCACAACGTTTGAGAACACGACAGCTAACTCAGCCAGGAGGACAACAACGACGGCCACCTCGATGGTTCGCTCTAGCCACATCCCTGCCTTTCCAAAGCCCACCATGAGTGGGCCGGTAGGACCAGCCCGGTATCCAGCGGCAGCCGATACCTCCACGGCTGTCTCGTTCAAAGCCGGCATCGTCTCTCCCGACAACCCATCCGTCATTGCCGAAGCCCCCTATCGCCGTCTTGTGCGGTGCCGCGCCGGCACGATTGACAGGATGGAGTCGCCTTTCGGCGACTCCATCCTCGATGCCGCTAGTTGCCCGCGGCTGCCTTAACCTTCTCGTAGAAGCCCTGACCGAAGAGCGACTCGAACTGTTTCCACGCGTCCTTGGTCGCGTCGGCGAACTCCGCCTTGTTGACCTCGGTCACTGTCATTCCCTTGCTCTTCAGATCCTGCAGGTTCTGCGCATTCATCTTGAGTTGGAGCTGGCTCTGGTAGTCGCCCGCGTCGTAGGCGGCCTGCACGAGCACCTTCTGCAGGTCCGGCGAGAGGCTCTGGAACCACTTCTCATTGGTATCGAGCAAGATGTTCATTGTCATGTGACCGGTGGTCGAAAGGTACTTCTGGACCTCATAGTACTTGCTGGTATAGATGGTGTTGTTGGGATTCTCCTGGCCATCCACTGCCCCCGTCTGCATGGCGGTGTATAGCTCGGCGACGGCCATGGGGGTGACCTGCGCCCCGAGCGCTGCCATGGCTACCTTGGCAAGGGGGGTATCCATCACTCGGATCTTAAGTCCCTTCATATCCGCTGGGTGGACGACCGGCCTTTTGTTGTTCGTCAAGTTGCGGGTCCCGTACCACCAGCCCATGTCCAGAACGCGTAGGTTGCTTTGCGCGGCAGCCTTATCGAGGACGTCCTTGAACAAGGGGCCTCGCGCCAGCTTGATCAGGACCGGGTACTGATCCTCGTCGGTGTTGCCAGGGATGATGTAGGGCATCCCGAGGACTCCCAGCGGGCCGAAGCCGTCGAACGAAGCCAGGAAGGTCGGGCTGGTGATCGAGAAGTTGATGACGCCGCTCTTTACCTGCTCGATCATATCCTTTTCGCTACCGAGCTGGCTGTTGGGGAAGACCTGAATGTCGACTGCGCCGCCGGTGCGCTGCTTCACCAGTTCGGCGAACTTCAGGGATCCCTGGTTGTAAGACATGTCGGTGACACCAGCGTTGCCCAGCTTGAGGGTCATCTTGGGGAACTGCGTCGCCGGAGCCGCGGAGTTGGCAGCCGCGGCGGCCGTGGGCGCTGCTGCCGGTGCCGCTGCCGCGGGAGCAGGGGCCGCGGTGGGGGCCGGAGCGGCCGAGCTTGCGCAGGCAGAAACTATTGTCGCAGCCACGGCAACAAAGGCGATCAGGCCGATGAAGGACAGGAAACGCTTCGACATCGTGTTTTCCTCTCAGTGATCTTAGTCCTGTTGTTCCAACGTGGGGTTGTCGGTTGTCGGACAGGCCTTGCGTGGATCGCCGAAGAACAGCTGCCGAGTGCAAACGTTTACATAACGCTCACCTCTTACGGATCAGAATGCGGTGGTCAGGTCTTGTTTAGCTCCTCGCGGCCATGGCGGCGACCAGTTCGGCAGCGCGGGCCACGTTGAATACCCCACAGGTGCACTGGTGCCCCAGCCTCAACCCCGCGTCCTCAGCTGTGAGCCGCCCCGACCTTACCTGCTCGGCCATGTGTTGAACCAGCGTCCCGGGCACCTGGGCGTGACCGCACATCGTCATCACTTCGAGCTCTTCCATCGGTGCCAGCCTCTCGGTCTTGCCCCAGGTGCCAAGGGAGTACTCTATGGTGTGGGGGGTGCCGATGCCGGCCTTCTTACACGACTCTCTGACGCGGTCAAACAGTCCACTCACAACTACCGACCGGTCGAAGCCCGCGTCCAGCAGGTCCTTTATCACCGCGGCCACTGTGTCCGCATCCCGAAAGACGGCATGGCCTATCGTCTTGTCGTCGGAGTTCTCTAGCATAGCCTTCACGCCGTAGGTCAGCTGGTTACCCTTGGCAGCGTCACCCAGGAACGCCGGGTTGTACTTGATCACGATCTCGTAGAACTTCTTCATCCTCTCGCCAGTACCGGGGACATTGACACCCTTGGAAGCCATCGTCGTGATGACGTAGTCCCGGGAGAGATCCTCTACAGTGCCCCTGCGGTGGTTAGTGTGAGTCATCTTCGTCCTCCCCTACCTGGCCGCCACGTGGGTGACCATGCCGATATTTGTCTTGCCGTTGGGCGCCAGATAGAAGCCGGCATCCCTGACGATCTTCTCTATGGGAACCGATCCGTCCGGCTCGTAGCGCACTGCCAGGTCCACGCTAAAGACCGTGTCTACCTCGGGAGCGATGGCCTTGAGCGTATCCAGAACTTCGACCACCTTGGCCTGGGGCACGATGAACTCAATGATGGCCGAGAGAACCTTCTCGCCCAGCACCTCGTCCTGCATCTTGCCAGTGGACAGGTCGGTCATCAGGAAGGTGACGGGGTTGGCCGGCTCGTGCTCCACGCCGATCTTGGAGAGCGCCATGGCGATCTTCTCCACCTCGGACAGCCTCGTGCCCACGGTGGGCCTGCCCACCTCTACGGCTATACCCGCGTAGCCGGGCTTCACCCTATCGGTCACGTCGTTGGTCTTGATCTCCTCGGTGCCGCGGCCAGGGATCCCCGTCTTGGGATGCACCCCCAGGGGATCGCTGAACTGAGCGCGCAGCGCCCTGGTGCCTTCGAGCGGCTGCTGGTAGAACGCGTCGGTAGGGCAGACACCGGCCCTGAGGCAGGCCCCGCACTCCACGCACTCGTCGAGGTCCACGCGGGCAACGCCATCGTCTCCCAGGGCAATCGCGCCCACAGTGCAGTACGGCACGCATTCGCCGCAACCGCTGCAGGCTTGCTCGTCGATCAGCATCACAGATCTCCTTCTAACTAATGGATGTTCATCCAAGCTAGTCTGGGCAGGCCAGACTCACTCCGACATCATGTGAGCAGGGGCATCAA
>JAJYKO010000516.1 GCA_021788565.1 Chloroflexota bacterium | reverse complement strand
AAAGCCATAAATGTCGTGGTGTATAGTGAGCAACACGGTGCCCATGAACAGGAAAATCCAGCCCCACGACATGAAGAAGTGGGCTAGACCACCCAGCAGATCCCCACGGAATATCTGTCTACCGAGCAGGCCGTCCAGTATTGCCCGCTTGACACTATCGCCGGTATTGCGCTGACGCTGCCCACCCCACGTCGAGCGCCACACGGCGACGAGTCGAACCGTGCCGGCGAAGAAGATGAGCGAGGCCACGGCCGACAGCCCGTAGAACAGCGTCTGCTGAAAGACGTCTATATTCCAGAACACCTCCCGTGTGATCACCTGGCCTCACCCCGTCGGAACTCAGCGAGCAGCTGCATCGCCGCGGAGCGCGCATCTATCCGCCTCTCCACGAGGGCAAGCACGAGCGCATCGGTGGCGGCGCGCGCCAAGCCCCTCTGCAGCTCATTCGTCAGCTGCTGTCGCACGGCGTCCAGCAGTTCACGCCGCGCGCTTTCCTCCAGCCGCGTCGCCATCTCACCTGACCGGTTCAGGTGCACCAGGTGCGATTGAATAGCATCCACCAGCTCAGGGACACCGCTTCCAGTCGTGGCGACGGTCTTCACTATCGGAGGAGACCACACCGCGGGGCGAGTGCTCATCTCCAGCATCATCCTCAACTCGGAGACCATGGCATCGGCTCGGGTTTTGTCGGACTTGTTCACCGCGAAAACGTCGCCTATCTCCAGAATGCCGGCCTTGATCGCCTGCACCTCGTCCCCCATGCCCGGGACCTGCACAACGACCGTGGTGTGCGCTGCCCTGGCTATGTCTACCTCGTCCTGACCCGCCCCCACGGTCTCCACCAGCACAACCTGGCATCCGTAAGCGTCCAGCACCTTCACGGCACCGGAGGCGGCCACCGAGAGCCCTCCCAGGGCGCCGCGGCTTGCCATGCTCCGAATGAACACCCCACGGTCGGAAGTGAGATCCTGCATTCGCACCCGGTCACCCAGCACGGCCCCACCGGTAAAGGGGCTTGTGGGATCCACCGCGACCACTCCGACGTTGAGGCCGCGCGTGCGGAACTCCCGAGCCAGCTTCCCCACCAGTGTGCTCTTGCCGCTCCCCGGCGAACCGGTTACTCCCACCACATGGGCCCTTCCAGTGTGCGGGACCAACCGGCGCAGTTCGTCCTCGACACCGGCCGCGTCGTTCTCGATCAGGGTGATCAGCCGCGCCACGGCCCGCCGATCCCCTCCCAGGACCCTCTCGGCGAGACTGCTGCCACCCCCGCCGTCACCGGACGACCGCGCCGGCACCTCCCTCTCCACGACGCTCATCCCTGCCTCCCGACGGCCGCCCGTCGGGCGTGCGATCGGATGTAGTTCACGATGTCGTGTGTCGAGCTGCCTGGACCAAACACTGCTTCGATGCCCATAGCCTTCACAGCTGGCAAGTCATCGTCCGGAATGATCCCGCCGGCGACGATCATCACTCGGTCGAGCCCCTCCTCCTTCACCAGTTCGCTGATCCGCTGAAAGAGCCCCATGTGAGCACCCGACAGAACGCTCAGACCGATCACGTCCACGTCCTCCTGGATGGCGGTCTCCACTATCATCTCGGGCGTCTGTCTGAGTCCCCCGTAGATGACCTCCATTCCGGCATCCCTGAGGGTTCGCGCCACCACCTTGGCGCCGCGGTCGTGGCCGTCCAGGCCAGGCTTTGCTACCAGAACCCTGATCTTCCGCTCCTCCTCCAACTTGCTCCCCCTCACAGCACTGGCGTCTCTACATATATGCCGAACACCTCGCGCAGAATGTCCGCCATCTCACCCAGCGTCGCATACGACTTCACGGCTTCGATGATGTACGGCATCGTGTTCTCGCCGCCGGCGGCCGCTCCGCGCAGATCCTCCAGCCGTCTGCGAACCTCGGCACTGTCGCGCTCTCGACGCACCCGGTTGAGCCGTTCCACCTGCTTTTTCTCACCCTCGGGATCCATCTTCAGCAGCGGAATCTTCATCGGCTCGTCAGTCAGATAGTCGTTCACCCCCACGACGATCCGCTGTTTATCGTCCGTCTCCATCTGATAGCGATGCGCGCTGTCCGCTATCTCCTTCTGGAAGAACCCAGCCTCGAGCGCAGGTATGGCGCCGCCCATCTCGTCGAGCCGCTTGAAATACTCCCGCGCGGCCTTCTCGGTCTGATCAGTCAGCGCCTCGACGAAGTAGGAGCCTCCCAGGGGATCGACACTATTCGCAACCCCGCTCTCGTGGGCGATGATCTGCTGGGTGCGAAGCGCCGCCAGCACCGCATCTTCAGATGGGAGCGCCAACGCCTCGTCCATGGAGTTTGTGTGGAGTGACTGGGTACCCCCGAGGACGGCGGCCAGCGCCTGGATGGCTGTCCGGACCACGTTGTTCATCGGCTGCTGAGCCGTCAGGGAGCATCCCGCAGTCTGGGTGTGGAACCTGAGCCACCACGACCTGGGGTTCCTGGCACCGAATCGGTCGCGCATCTCCTTCGCCCAGATGCGACGGGCGGCGCGGAACTTGGCGATCTCCTCGAAGAAGTCGTTGTGGCAGTTGAAGAAGAAGCTCAGCCTGGGGGCGAAGTCGTCGACGTTCAACCCTCTGTCGACCGCTGCCTGCACGTAGGTGAGGCCGTCGTACAGCGTGAAGGCCAGCTCCTGCACCGCGGTGGCGCCGGCCTCACGGATGTGATAGCCGCTGATGGAGATCGTATTCCAGAGTGGCATCTCCCTGGTGCCGAACTCGATGGTGTCCACGACCAATCCTACCGAGGGTGTCGGGGGGAATATGTACTCCTTCTGGGCGATGAACTCCTTGAGGATGTCGTTCTGAATGGTGCCGGCCAACCGCGCCCTCGGTATTCCGCGTTTCTCCGCGGCCACGATGTACATGGCCCAGATCATCGCCGCGGGGCCGTTGATCGTCATCGAGGTGGTGATGTCACCAAGTGGAAGCCCGTCCAATAGCACTTCCATGTCTGCCAGGGAGGATACGGCGACCCCGCACTTGCCGAACTCGCCTCGCGCCATCGGGTGATCGGTGTCGTAGCCGTAGAGAGTAGGCATGTCGAAGGCGATCGAGAGTCCAGTTTCACCGTGCTGGAGGAGGTAGTTCAGACGGGTGTTCGTCTCTTCGGCCGTTCCGAAGCCGGAGAACATCCGCATGGTCCAGAGCTTGCCGCGGTAGCCCGTGGAATGGATGCCCCTGGTATAGGGGAAGTCGCCCGGTAGTCCGATCTCAGCCTCGAGATCTTTTCCGGTCAGATCATCCGGAGTGTAAACGCGATTGATAGGAACGCCTGAGGTGGTTACGAAGGGGCCTTCGCGCTCCCCGCCCCGTCGCGGGAGTACCCGAGCTTCACCGTCCGCCGTTTTCTGAAGCCTCTCGGCTTCCAGGTCGTGCCCACGGTTGTTCAACATTGGGGACCCGCCTCATTAAGTTGTATATGTTTGCTGACTCAATACATTATCTATGCCATCCAGGCCCTCAAGTGATGAGCCGGTCCTACTCATCACCCATCACCCATTACTCATCACTTCCTTTTGGATGGTAGGTAGGTTCCCATCCCCTTGGCGACCAGGCGGCCTTCTGCATCCCGTATTTCGACCTCTCCCCCGGCGATCGTCCTGCCGCGCTGGAACAGGACAGCGTCGGCGATCAACATCCCCTTCCGGGCAGGAGAGACGAAGTTCACCTTCAATTCGATAGTGACGGCGGCTTCGTCCTCGCGGCTGGCGGAAATGAGGGCCACGCCCATCGCGGAGTCCGCGAGCGAGGCCACCGCCCCGCCATGACCGACCTCGTAGATCTGCAACAGCTTCTCGTCAATAGGCATCGTTAGACGTGCGCGACCTTCGCCCATGCTAATCACCCGAATCTCGAGCAGTCTGTAGTAGGGGCACGAGTTCAGGGCTTCGATGGTGGCGGTCCAGCGGTCCTGGGCGACGAGGTCGCCTGAATGGCTCATCTACTCTACTCCAGGGAAATGGTTTACGTTCCATCATAACCCAATGTTTGACCGTCCTCCAGCCAGATTCGAAAGTAAAGGCAAGGTGGAACCTACAAAGGCAAGGTGGAACCTTCGTGGTCGGTCTGAGGAATCATGTCGACAGCTATCGGGCAAGCAGGCTGGATAGGTTGTCGGCCCTGACCGACTACAGGGCGATAGAGTGGACTTGATGCGAGCGCAACATAGATTCCACCCTGGCTCTAGTTTAGAATGGATTTACGGCTAAGATGCCGCCCATTCACGATGTGGAGGTGTGAACCATGTCTGAGGGGAACTTCGTTACCACCGACAGGATCGAGCAGGTTCTTCGGATCACCATCAACCGTCCGGAAGCCCTGAACGCCCTGAACTCGGACGTGCTGGTGCAGCTTGCAGCGATCCTCGAGATAGTAGCCGCGGACAGGGAGGCCCATGCCGTCGTCATCACTGGGGCAGGCGACAGAGCCTTCATCGCCGGCGCCGACATCAAGGAGATGAGCACAAAGTCGCCCCAGGAAGGCAGGGAGTTCGCGAAGGCGGGTCACCGCATCACGAGGTTGATCGAGGAGATGGACAAGCCGGTCATCGCGGCCATCAACGGCGTGGCGCTCGGTGGTGGCTGCGAGATAGCATTGGCGTGCGACGTGAGGATCGCCAGCGAGAAAGCCAGGCTCGGCCAGCCGGAGGTCGGCCTTGGCATAATGCCTGGGTGGGGCGGAACCGTGCGGCTGCCGCGAATCGTGGGTGAGGGCATCGCCAGGGAAATCATCTTCTCCGGTAGGCTGGTATCGGCGGAAGAGGCTCAGCGGATCGGGCTGGTCAACGCCGTGTTCCCTCCTGAGAAGCTGGCGGAAGAAGTGCTCCAGATGGCCACCGCCATCGCGGGCAAGGCACCGCTCGCGATCGCGTACGCCAAGCGCTCCATGAACCGCGCTCGCTCCCTCGACACCGAGGCGGCCACGGAGCTGGAGGCCGACCTATTCGCCCTCTGCTTCTCCACGGAGGACCAGAAGGAAGGCATGAAGGCCTTCGTCGAAAAGCGCCAGGCAGGGTTCAAGGGAAAGTAGATCTGAAGGCCGAACGCACCCCAGGGC
>JAJYKO010000515.1 GCA_021788565.1 Chloroflexota bacterium | reverse complement strand
CCTTCCTTCTCCAGGTATGCCTTAACGACCCGTACGATCTTCACTTCGTCGTCCACGACCAGGATCTTTTCTTTTGCCATCTGAGCTGCCTCGATGTAGTCCCGCGACTATTGTACAGTTTTGCCGCAACGCTGGCTGCCATGAGGATAATAGTGTGGTGTTCTTAAGAACGTGTGGAGAAGGTGTGAAGATTCAGTGTAGATCGCCCAAAACGCCTGTAGGGTCGGGTTTCAAACCCGACCCTACAGGCGTCTGTTCCGAGGTCACCACGATTCTCACAGGTTCTGACCTGTAGGGGCCGGCGGCCCTGCCGGCCCGCCCACCAATTCCTGTAGGGGCCGGCGGCTCTGCCGGCCCGCAAACCGGGCGGGCGGGTACGGCGCCCCGCCCCTACAAGATGGACGAATCCGATGGGGCGGGTACGGCGCCCCGCCCCTACAGGGTCGAATCTTGTGTGTCGCACATCTAGTCGCCTTCTTCCGGTACATCGGTGGCCTTCGACAGCACAAGCGCGTCCGCCACAACCTCGCAGATGTTCTTGATGGTAACCTTCAACTTGTACTGCTTGTTGATCTCTCCAAGTTGGTCGAGGCAGTTGTGGCACGCGGTGACCAGAAGCGACGCTCCGGTCGCCCGGATCTGATCGGCCTTCGGCGCTCCCTTGGCTATGCGAAGCTGAGTGTGCTCCGCTACCGAAAGGAGACCTCCGCCGCCGCCGCAGCAGTAGTTGTACTCGCCGTTGGGATACATCTCCTTGAAGTTCTGGACGGCGTGCGCCAGGATATACCGCGGCTCTTCGACCACTCCGCCCTTTCTGGCCAGGTTGCATGGATCATGGTAGGTCGCCAGGTCAGCGTTAACCGATGGGTCCAGCGTGATGCGCCCGTCTCGGATGTATTCGGCCACCAACTGAACGACGCTACGGATCGGGAACTCCACACCGCCCAGCCAGTGCTCCATCCCCCACTTCATCGACCAGAAGCCGTGGCCGCACTCGGCGGACACCAATTCCTGGACCTGGAGCCGCCTGACCTCGTCGGCCATTCGGCCAGAGATGATCGTGGCTGCTTCGTCGTCCCCCGCGAACAGGCCGTAGTTGGTTACGTCCCAGCTCTTGGAGCCAAGAGTCCAATCTTCGCCGGCCGCGTAGAAGACCTTGGCTACCGCCAGGAAGGTGAGCGGGTTGTACTTCACCTCTCGCGGGTTCACGGTGAACATGATCCTGGCGCCCACTTTGTCCACTGGGATCTTTGCCGAGGGGTCGTCGACCTCGCCCTGGAGCATCTCCTCGACCCATTCGATCGATTCCCTGAAGTCCTCCTCGGTCACGCGCATGTTGTTGCCGGATTCCACCGTGTCGGTCAAGACCGCCTGGATACCGGCCGGCACCGTTCCCGCGCGAACGTGTCGAGCCCGCAGTGCGCGTACCAGGGTTGGCATGCTGATTCCTGAGGGGCAGTGCATGGTGCATCTGCCGCACATCGTGCAGGCCCAGACGAACCTGGAAGACATCACCTGATCTTCGAGGCCCAGCAGGATGGACCGCACCGTGCGCCGAGGATCGAGGTCAGGGGCAATCTCGCTGTTTGGGCAACCGGATGAGCAGGTAGCGCAGGACATGCAGGCGTCAAGCGTGGCGCCGCCAAGCGCTTCCTCCATTTCCCCGCGGAAGTCCGATTTCAGTCCGCTGATCAGAGTAGCTTCCACCCCCTACCTCCCCACCGTCTCGCCGGACGCGAGTTGATGAGACTGACGAGTGCCGCGGCTCACAGGACTTGGGCCCATCGTGCGTAACTTGTCCACTGCCGCAGTCACGATGTCGGCGAACTGGGACCCCATGGAAGCGGAAATCCAGTGGCCCTCGATCCGATCGGCCCCGATGCCTATCTGGTCGAGAACGGACTGGACCTTGGCCACCGTTCTCTTGGCGCGCAGGTTGCCATCCTTGTGATGGCACTGACCCTCAAGGCATCCCATCACCAGGACACCGTCCACGCCGGACTCAAATGCCTTGAGCAGATCCATCTCGCTCACCAATCCGGTGCACGGCACCTTGACCAACCTGACGGATTCCGGATAGTGGTGTCCCGTGGCGCCGGCCGCGTCGGCAGCCGCATAGGCACAGTAAAGGCAGCAGAAGCCCAGCACCTTCGGTTCGAAGCTCTCCGATAGTTCCACGCTCACGATACACCCTCCAACCAGGCGGTTACCTGTGCAGCAAACTGTTCTCCCCTGGCGTTGAGCAGCTGTATCGCCGCGGCGGGGCACTGGGACACACAGATCCCGCACCCCTGGCACACCATGGGATCGATCTGGCTCTTGTTTCCTACTATGTGAGGCGCACCGACGGGACAGACCCGAACACAGGTGAGGCATGCCACGCATTGCCCTTCGACAACTGCGACCTCGGTGCCCCCAACCCTCTGGCTCTTCGACAGCAGGGTGGACGCCTTGCCAGCCGCGGCGATGGCCTGAGCCACCTGCTCGCGGGCGGATTTCGGGCCGTGGGCCAGTCCGCAGAGGAAGATGCCGGCCCGCTCGAATTGCATCGGGCGAAGCTTGGCATGTGCCTCCTGGAAGAAGCCGTCCGAGGTCAGGTGTACCCCGAGGGCGCCGGCGAGGGACTCGTTCTCCTCGGCCGGAAGTGTGGCGGCGGCCAGGGCAACCAGATCGGCCTCTATGGCCAGTGGCTCCCCAAGAGCAACGTCCGTTACCGTCACCCTCAGGGGGGCGGCACCATCTCCATCGGCGACCTGTTCCACCACAGGCGGTGTGGCCGGATCCCAGCGCAGGAACATCACACCGCTCTCCCGCGCCTGACGGTAGTAGTCCTCCGCGAGTCCATAGGTGACGAGGTCGCGATACAGGACGAACACCGAGGCCTCTGGATTCGACTGTTTGATCTTCAGTGCGTTCTTCACCGACTGACTGCAACAGGTCCGGCTGCAGTAGCCGCGGTTTTCATCCCGCGATCCGACGCACTGGATCATGACGACGTTGTTGGCGCCGATCGCCTCTGGAGCAGACTGCGCGAGCATTTCGTCGAGCCGAAGGGAAGTGACCACTCGCGGATCCTGCGCGTACAGGTACTCGGTGGGCTCGTATTCCCTTCCTTCGGTAGCGACGATCACCGCTCCCACCGGAACATCCACCTGCTTATCTTGTGGACCTACCCTGAGCCTGGCGACGAACGCCCCTGCCTGACCCTCCAGCGACTCCAGACGGGAACTGGCGAAAACGTGCGCGTTGGGATGGGAGGCCATCTTATCGGCGAGCGCTTGAACCTGGGACCGTATTGGTATGCCTTCCAGGGTGTTCTCGATCCTCTGGGCGAGACCACCAAGTTGCTCGTTCTTCTCCACGAGATACAGCTCGTGCCCCTCGTCGAGCAGGTGAGACGCGGCAGTGAGACCCGCGAGGCCGCCTCCAAGAACCAGGGCGGCGGGGGTTGTTACCGGCGCCACCTGGCGAGCCAGGGGCTGAAGCAGACGAGCGCGGCCGAGGGCCATCCGCATCAAGTCTTTTGCCTTGGCATCTGTCGCGGGACCCGGAGTATGCACCAGCGCGCACTGCTCCAGCAGATTGGCCATCTCCAGCATGTATCCGTTTAGTCCGGCCTCGCGCAAAGTGTCGCGGAACAGCAGTTCGTAGTTGCGAGGGCTGCAGGCCCCCATCACCACCCGATTCACGTCGCTGCCGGCAATCAGATCGCGGAGGGCCCTTTGCCCCTCCGGGGAGCATGCCTTATCGACGGTCTCTACCCACGCGACGTTGGACTGTGAAGAAATGGAAGCGGCGATATTGGGTAAGGAAAGGGCGTCCGCGATACGCTGGCCGCACCGGCAGAGCACAACTCCGATTTTCGGAGCCTGGTTGCCAATTTCCCGTTCTGGCGGAAGCTTCAGTTCCCCCCATTCATCCGATGACCCTGCACCCAGCAGTTTTACAGCCTCGGCGACAGCTGCGCTCGCCTCGGTTATCGTATCCGGTATGTCCTTCGGTCCCGCGAATGATCCCGCAGCGAAAACGCCGGGCCGGGAGGTGAG
Source organism: Chloroflexota bacterium (assembly GCA_021788565.1). The sequence goes on along the minus strand of JAJYKO010000515.1, from coordinate 1,047 downwards.
GACGGGCGAGAGCGAGGGCGTCTCGCAGAAGTTGTAGGCACCCAGGTCGATGCCGGCGGCATCCGCCAGGCTGTCGACGCCGCTGGGGGCGTTCAGACCGACTGATAGGACCACCAGGTCGAAGTCTTCTTTGTGAATGCTCTCGGGCCCCTCGGCGTGCTTGATACTCAACGCATCTCCACCGATGCCCACTTCGAAAATCCGGGATCTCAAGAAGCGGACGCCCTGCGACTGCGCATCCTCGAAGTAGTGGTAGTACTCCTTGCCGTACGCCCTGAGGTCCATTCCGAAGATAGCGGTGCTGGTCCCCTCGCCCAGGGCCTGCTTGGCCAGGACTGCCTGCTTGAGGGCGTACATGCAGCACACGGTGGAGCAGTAGCCCCGCCCTTCGGCCGCTTCCCGCGAGCCCACGCACTGGATCCAGGCTATCCGCTCCGGGATACGGCCGTCGGATGGCCTCCTGAGTTTGCCGCCGGTGGGTCCGGATGCGCTGACGAGTCTCTCGAACTCAACACTGGTGATGACGTCCGGGTGGATGCCATAGCCCAGATTGCGGGCGTCGGTCGGATGGAACGGCTCGAACCCCGGACTGAGAATGACCGCTCCTACATGAAGCTGCTTCGTCTTCTCCGCGGCGTTCAGGTCTATGCACTGTTCGGGGCAGGCCTCGACGCATTTTCCGCAACGAGTGCATGCTGCCGGATCGATGGCGTACGCCCTGGGATGGGACTGGGGGTGGGGGCGGAACGCCGCCTTGCGCTTGGACATGCCCTCGTTGAACTGATCGTCTACTTCGACGGGACAGACCTCAGAACACTTGCCGCAGGCGGTGCACCGATCCTGATCAACGTACCGCGGGAGCACGCGGATCTCAGCGGTGAAATCTCCAGGCGTGCCCTCTAGCTTCACGAGTTCCGCGCCGGTCAGGAGGCTGACCTTGTCCCTGTGCCCCTGGTCTATGAACTGGGGCGATCGGATGCACAGGAAGCACTCCCTCGGTGCCAGGGTACAGAAGGAACAGTCATTGGTAGGGAACATCTTGTCCAG
>JAJYKO010000514.1 GCA_021788565.1 Chloroflexota bacterium | reverse complement strand
CACCTGGCGCTGCTGGCATGCGGCGTCCAGCAGGGCGACGACGTGGTGACCTCGTCGCTCACCGCCGTGCCCACCGCTTCCGCCATCTCGTTCGCCGGCGCCCGCCCTGTCTTCGCCGACGTGGATCCCCGCACCTTCGCGATGGATCCATCTAAGCTCGAGGGTGCCATCACCCCCCGCACCAGGGCCATTCTGCCGGTCCACCTCTACGGCCAGGTGGCAGACATGGATCCCATCCTGGAGATCGGCCGCCGCCACGGCATTCCCGTCATCGAGGATGCCTGTCAGGCGCACGGGGCCGAGTACAAGGGGCGGAGGGCCGGCTCCCTCGGAACACTCGGCACCTTCAGCTTCTATCCCACCAAGAACCTGGGAGCCTGCGGGGACGGCGGAGCCGTCACCACGGATGACCCAGAGGTAGCAGACAGGCTGAGGCTGCTGCGCAACTACGGCCAGCGAAAGCGGTATTATCACGAGAGCAAGGGCTTCAACAGCCGCCTGGACGAGATGCAGGCGGCGATCCTCAGGGTGAAGCTGCACCACCTGAACCGTTGGAACGAGGTACGGCGCACCAAGGCGGCCCTCTACAACTCGCTACTTCGGGGAGTTACCACTCCACTTGAGGCGGGCTACGCCCGTCACATCTACCACCTGTACGTCATCCGCAGCCGACGGCGGGACGAACTACAGCGCTACCTGGCTGATCAGGGCATCGGCACCCTCATCCACTACCCGGTGCCGGTGCACCTACAGGAAGCATATGCCGACCTTGGGCTTCGCTCCGGGAGCCTTCCCGCCACCGAGGAGTGCGCCAAAGAGATCCTATCGCTGCCCCTCTACCCGGAACTGCCCGACGAGCAGATCGTTCAGGTCGCCGAGGCGATAAACCAGTTCAATGGATAAATCATAAGTCGTCACCCCCGATGAACTGAAACGGCTTGCCTCGAAGGGATATACCTCAGACGACACGGGCGGCCACGGACACCTCAATCTGTTCCGGGGGCTCGAGGAGTCCTGCGACATAGTCTTCTCCGAACTGGGAAGGAAGCTGGACTCCATGGACCCGAACATCTTTCCCACCCTGACCAGGGGCTTCGGGTTCGGCCAGCTCACGGGGGTCAACGGGCTGCCGGAGGTCTCAGGCCTGGTACCTGACCCAGCCTGGAAGCAGAGGAACAAGCACGAACCCTGATCTGGGCGACAGCGTGAACCTCGCCGTAGGGCAGGGCTTCTTTCTGGCGACCTCGCTTCAGGTGGCTAACGTCTACGCGGCCATCGCGAGGAAGGGGACGCTGACCACTCCGGTCCTGGTTGGCAAGCAGGTAGGCTCGAGCGTGCAATTCCAGACCCGGCAAAAGGGAACGCTGCCGGTGCAGCCCCCGACGCCGGAAACCACACGACAGGCGATGATCGGCGTGACGTCCGTGCCTCAAAGCACCGCCTAAACTAAGGCCAAGGTGGGACCATCGTCATCCCCGCCCTACCCATCGTCATCCCCGCGGAAGCGGGGATCCATTATCCGTTCCGACGCGTGGATTCCCGCTTGCGCGGGAATGACGCTTACCAGTACGCCCACATCCTTCGAGTGGGGAACCATGTAGATTCCTTCTTGGCTTTGTTTTAGTACGCCTTCCGGGGATCCAAGCTCTTCGTCCGCCAAGACCGGCTCCGCGGAGGCGCAAGGGCGGGACGCCCACACCCGGTTCGCTGGCTACGCCCCGGCCGATAATCCGCAGATAGCCATTGTGGTGATGGTGGAGAGCAAGGGCCTCGGCACCAAGGTCGCGGCGCCGGTTGCGCGGAAAATCCTGGACGGGTATTTCAAGTGAGGCCGAGTTCCCGCGGTTGCTGAAAGGAGGGAGCTAGTGGAGTACGTCCTGGTGATCCATCAGGCTGAAGAGGGCGGATACTGGGCGGAGGTCCCGGCCCTGGAGGGCTGTTTCATCCAGGGTGAAATCCTCGACGAAGTCCTGGAGGATGCTCCGAAGGCGATTGTCTCCCACCTGACGCCCTCAAGGAGGACAGCCAGGCGGTGCCCGCGGACCAGGGCATCATCATCGCCACTGTCGGGGCGGCCGAGTCCGCAGCATAGACCCTGCAAGTGAAATTCACCGCCAGCTGGCTCGGGCGGGTGACTGACCTGAGTCGCTGGCAGCTGCCAGTGCCGTTTGCCAGGTCAGACCTCAATCTTCGCCAGTCGTGGACGTATGGCTGCCACAAACCGGGTCATTGCGTCAATCATCTTGTCCTGGAGGTCCGGCCAGGTGTCTTCAGGGCTGGAAAGCCCGCTGCCAGGGATACGCTTCACGATGCGGGATGCGCGCTTGTCGTCGAGTCGCTGCCAGTCCAGCGGTTCACCAAACTCCTTCTCGATCTGATCCTTCTGACCGTGTAGGGCGTCGAAGATAATCTTGTTCTTGTTGCCCGTTTCCTGGTCGTGGTCGATGTAGATATCGACCGCCGCGCCGTCCATCAAGATGTTGTAGTTGAATGTTATTCCTGACTTGCCAGCGCCTTTCCCTAGCCAGTGCTCGCGTCCCGGCTTGATTCCCGCGAACAGCTTGTTCTTTTCGTTGGCGCGCGCGAGTAGTCCAGTCCAGAACTTCATCCGCTTCACGTGGCGCTCCGCCCACTCCTTCTTCTCGTGGCCGGTGACCTTTCCCTGCGCATCGGGCGCCGCCACGATGGTAAACAAAGGTGCCGGGGGAGAGCCGAGTATGCGGACAGCCTCGATCTTGACCAGGAAGAACGATATGTTGGCCGGAGTGGACTCGTTCAGCCAGTCGATGACCTTCTGGTGCTCGGGACGCGGGAAGGAGGTTACCCAGATGGCGGCGGCCGCCTCCAGGTTGACCAGGTAGGTAAGGAGCTTGCCCAGGTGGTCGTGGTTGGTGGGCTCCAGCTGGTTCTCGACTATCACCGCCCGCCCATCGCCCACTTCGCAGAGCAAGTCTACATTGAAGTCCCCAACGGACATCTCCCTTTGGACGACGGTGAGGTCGAGTCCCAGCCGCTCCCCGAGCACTTCGATATGCTCTGCAAGCCACGCAGTGAAGTTGTGGGCCTCTTTGGGGAAGACCTTCCGTATGGGCTCGATCTCCAGACGCCCAATCAGCAGTTCTTCTTTCGGCATCTCGTGATAGTCCTCGCTATTCTCCTGCACTGCCGAAGCAGCAGCGCTTGCAGCTAATACACGTCGTCGTGCTTGCCGATATCTGTCAGTTCCCACTGGCCACCAGGATGAAGCCGGAGCTTGGCCCGGTATGACCGATCCAGGCGGACCGACCACTCCGAGCGTCCCTTGAGCTTCTCGAAGTTCAGGCCGTGCTGGTGAACGTCCTGTGCCATCATAGCCTTGGCTCGGTCCCATCTGTACCGAAGGGGCGTATCGAGCTTCTCGAGCTTCTTCCGAGCTCTGTTGCCCTCCATTACGGTGGGGATGCGGGCGATGTGATACAGCACGATTTCGGACGAACGGAACCTGAATGACGGCACCAGATAGAGAGGCACGTCGCCGTAGTTGACCAGAGCGCCCTTCGTGTCAAACAGCAGTTCTGCCAGTGGGATGGAAGGTCCGTCCGGCAGGAAGGTAACAGGGTCGACTTGGGTGGCTCGAGTCTCTAAGATTTCGGCCGCCAGCTTCTGGCAGAAGTGGGGAAAGGAGGTCTCATACCCCCGGTGTACGAAATCGCGATAGCCCGCGGGCTGAGACTCAGCGAACCGTTCCACCTCATGGCGCTCCCCGTGCTTCGCGAAACCTTCGATGGCGTACATGTTCGCCAGGCCTTCCTCCATCAGGCTCCACGGAGGCGAGCTGGCGTGGCAGGCATCGAAGTGGGGCAGATACAGCGGCCGATTGTGCTGGAACTCCATGCAGGTCGCGGCGACGTCCGTCAGGTAGTGGAAGTATTCGTGGTCATATAGCAGCTGGAATGCTGCCCGGTGGCACGCCTCGGGGTCATCACTGACGCGTCCAAACACGGTTGCCGCGACGTACCTCAAAGCGTCCTCGCGGATGTAAATGCCCCAGCCGTCGATTGCATGATGGTAGGAGCGATAGTAGGCGAGGACATCCAGTCCTCTCTCGCGTACTTGCTCATCGAACTCATTCGCCAGGTCCCTGCCGTCCTGCTTCCAGTCCGAAGGGGTCGATTTCGCCTCCCTAATCGAGTCATCCGAAACAGCTTCAGGAACATCCGACCCGGGTTCGATGGACCAGTCAAAGTACAGGTTCTTCCACGGCCGCTCGGGTTTCGGCGCGCGTCGTCCCGGTGAAGATCGTGGCCGTTCGTCCGGTGCGAAGACCTGATTTGGGTCTCCGGGTCCGGGAACGTGGCGTCTCGATGACGTGTCCGGCCAGGGTGATCTCATCGCCCCCGGCAGTTCTCTCCGTAACGTGGAGATGATGCTTCGACTCATGGAAGCGGAGGCTCCTTTCGACTTGGCTACTGGCGAATCTGTGGTCCGGCGACCGTGAAATACCGGGAGTTGGTGCCCCAGAATTGGCGCGAACTACGTGTGCGCTCAGTCGAACAGGGTCGGACCCGACCTGCGCCTCCGCGCGCCACCGCCGGTCCGGGCAGCCTCGGACGGCATAGATACACCGAAACCGGAGCGCACTGATGGACCGGGCGCCGGCGGCTCGACCGGCTAGCGCCCGTCGCGGTTGCGCGGCTCGAAGCCAAGGCGGTCCCAGGCCTCGAGAACCAGGCGGCGGGTGCGGTACTCGCGGTAGAGTTGCTCCTCCCTACGCTTGACGATGGGGAAGCACTCCAGGACATATCCCATCTCTTCACCAGTAAGGCCGAAGACGTCGCGGGCAACGATGATGTCTAACTCGGCTCTCGCCTCTAGGCGCGCTTCTTCATCAACAAAACCCGGAGGCACAGCGCCATCAGGAATAGCCTCTACCCACCCGTGCCGGGCCATACTGTTCCAGTAGGGAATCATCTCGGGTCCAGTGCATGACAGCCTTAGTGGTGCATCCGGCAAGTATATCGTAATATTTGGGCATCACACATGAGGGGTGCCCATTGGCGTTACGAGTCCGACCCATGACCACCGAGGAGATTGAAAGGATCGGAGAGTTGGCCCGTTCG
>JAJYKO010000513.1 GCA_021788565.1 Chloroflexota bacterium | reverse complement strand
TCGGCGATCAGTCTGCACGGATGCTCACCGATGCCGAGCTGCCCAACGGCGGCGTCCTGCCGCCAAAGTCCACCGCAATCTGCACCGTCACAACCTGCGTCACCTTGGTGAAGTTCCCCGTCGTGTTCGCCTGCGGCAGGAGCGAGAAGCTCGACGCCGTCGCATCGGTGATGGCCTCCACCCTGCCAGGCAGCGTCGCGTTCAGCGCATCCAGGTGGACCTGGGCGGCCTGCCCCACATGCACCCGCCAGCTCTGGGTCTCATTGATGTTGGCGTCCACCCACAGCTGGCTCGGGTCTACCAGGGTGATCATCGTCTGGCCGACCGCAATCGTGCTGCCAGGGTTGGCCGAGCGGGCGACCACTATCCCCGAGATGGGGGACTCGACCTGGCTCAGCTGGTTCTCGCTGCCGATGAAGCCGAGGATGGGGGTCCCGCTCGGGGATACGCTCACGGTGCTGGGCAGGAGGATGGTGCCCACCACCTGGCCCTGGCGCACGTGGTCCCCGACGTTCACGTCCACGCTCTGGACCTGCCCCGTGTTCAGCGCCTCCACCTGGATCATGGGACCGGCTACCTGGGCGTTGTCGGTGGAGACGTAGAGCTGCTGGCCCAGCCAGTACTGGTAGCCAAAGTAGATGCCCGCCACCAGCACGATCAGCAACATCGGCAGGACAAAGAGCCTCCGGGTGGAGCGTCCTCGAGGCTTCGACTCGGCCGGCGCCACTGGCGGACCGCTCTCTGGATGAAGGCCATTCGCGCCGGGCGCCACGGCGGGCCGAGAGGACGACATGTTTTCCCGCAGGTTTTCTTTCATGTAACTGGCCCCTCAAACGTGAGACTGGCATCGGAATCCCTCCGATCCAACCCCCGAAACGTGGTTTTGCTCCCTTATCTGGGGCCGCTAACCATCATGAGAGCCTAACGTCCGGCAATGGACATGTCATGTACCGAAAGGGACATCGGAGGGTTGATCTTTGGAAGACAGCTAGACTCGTCCCGCAACAGGACTCGCAGGCTGGGTACGAGGAGTGTCGCAACAGACCGCTCTCGAGAATACACGGTTCTTCCGATGACCACGGAGCAGCTTTGTGTAATCCTGGCAAGAGCCCGAATCAAGGCTCGGGATTTCGTCAGTCTCGAAGGAGGAACGCATTGTGTGGTGGCAGGACCTGATCTGGGGACTCTGGAACGGTATTTCAGCCTGGATCGTCCTTCTCGTCCACGCATTCGGTGGATGGCAGGGATTTCCTTTCTACGACGTGGCGAGAGCGGGGAACTGGTATGACTTCGGCTTCTTGCTCGGCGCCGGATCTCCGATTCTCGGCGCTCTCGGCGGACGATCTCGAGGCCACTAGCCGGCAGCACCTGCGTCGACGTGAGCCTCGACGGGCACTGGCGGGGGATCAGCCGGCCAGGATACCCAACCTTCGGGCCGCCGCGATCGCCTGGGTGCGGCTGGTAGCGCCCAGCTTGCCGTAGATGTTGTGGAGGTGCCGCTTAACTGTGCCTTCCGCGATGATCAGGTCCGCCGCAATCTCTCGACTGGACATCCCCTCTGCAGCGAGTCGCAGCAATTCCAGCTCCCGCTGGCTCAGCAGGTGAGGTGGGGGTTGGGTGTCGGGAGAGAGGGGATGGGGGCCACGTCCCGAACGCTGAGTGCTAACGGCTATCGGCTGATAGCCGGTCGGGAAGGCCGCGAGGAGGCTCTCCACATATGCGCGAGAGGGAGAGGCGTTGCTCTCCGCAGTCTTCTCACCGTGGAGCGTCTCGAGCAGTCGGGAGAGAAGAGCGGACATGGGAGCGCCATTCTGAATGAAGGTGCGCACGTACCCCTCGGGCTCGGCGAGGGAGAGGGCCCTTCGCAGCGTAGCAAGGGCCGTTTTGCCCTCGCCCCGGGCCTCCAGCGCGAGGGCAAGGGTCGGGAGAGTATCGATCACGACGCCCCAGTAGCCGGCGGCCTCGGCCGCAGCTACCAGAGCGGAGAGTACGGCCACAGCCTCCTCGTGCCGCCCTTCGGCGAACAGAACCCGCCCGAGGGTGGAGTCCCTGTACTGCCTGATATAGCTCAGCGGCTCCTCCGGGTCCCACTTCACCTTCCCCGCCCAGCCCCTTGCCCGGTCTAGCTGACCGCTCAGCAGCCAGGCCTGGGCCTCGAGCGACGACATCACCTCAGCCATCAGATTGACCCCTGCCTCGCCTAGCCTGGATCTCAGGGCCGCGGACGATCTCTCGACGCGAAGCAGTGCCGCCATGGCGCCCTCCTGATCGCCCATCGCCAGTCTCATCTGGGACAAGCCGACGTTGGCGTACCACGCGCCGAGGCCGCCCCAATTCTCCAGCTGGTGGACTCCCTTCTCTATGTGGTGCCTGGCCTCCTCCAGGTCGTTCCATTCCAGGAGCACCCTTCCCAGGCCAATGTGAGCAGCCGAGTTGAGGAGCGACCATCCGCTTTCCTCGATATCCATCTGGAGGGCCTGCTGGTAGAGGTGGACCGCGTAGCGCAGCTCCCCTCGCGTAGCCTGCAGGTCGCCGAGCTGAGCGAGAGCGCCAATCGTGACCATAACGTTGCCCGCCGACTGACCCATTTCCGTGGCTTCCAGATAGGAGCGCCTGGCAGCAGACGAGTCACCGCTCAAGTCGTAGGCGATGCCGAGCATGAGTGCCACCACGGACGCCACGGAGTTGTTGCCCGCGGGAATGTTCGCAGACGCCCGCTGTGAGAGTTCCAGCGCCCCGTACATATCCCCCTGGAGGGCGGCCGTCATCGAACGAAGCGCGGCGATCTCGGCGGCGACATCCTGTGGATTCCCACCCTCGGCCAGGATTGCCTCCGCATCCACCAGCCTCGCCTCCGCGCCATCCAAATCTCCGATACCGAACAGAGCCCAGCCGTAGGCGAGGCAAAGTCGAGGGTTCGGACGGATATACTCCTCGGGCAGCGCCCTCATCCACCTGGAGAGGGTCGTCATCTCGCCCCTCTTGATGGTGTCTTCGGACAGCCCCTCCACTAGATGCGCCGCGCGGGGGTAGTCTTCGGCGGCCAGGGCATGCTCTAGCGCCTCCGAAGAGGAGCCATGCGCCGCCAGCCACTCGCAGGCACGCTCATGCAGACGCTTCACCTGATCCCCGCGGGTTCGCTCCAGTAGACTCCGCAGAAAGTCGGCGAAAAGGTGGTGGTAGCGATACCACTGCCGCTGTTCGTCCAGCGGAACGAGAAAGAGGTTCTCCTTCTCCAGCCGATGCAATATCTCGTGGGAGTTGGGGCCGGGGGCCCCCGTGACGGCATCGCACAGAGGGGCGCAGAGTCGATCCAGGATAGAGGTCAGCAGCAGGAACTCCCGTGTTTCCTCGGGCAGCCGATAGAACACTTCATCCCCCAGGTAGTCCAGCACGTATCGCTGGCTGCCGGTGAAGGCATCGACGAAGGACGAGACATCCTGCCTGCCCCGAACGGAAAGCGCGGCGAGCTGTAGACCAGCGATCCAGCCCTCGGTGCGGGCCTCCAGCGCCGCCACATCCTCGGGAGACAGATGGAGGTCCATTGTGTGACCCAGGAAGGCCGATGCCTCCTCGGGGGTGAAGCGCAGCTCCGCTGCCCTCAACTCCAGCAACTCGCCTCGGGCTCGCAACCGGGAGAGGGATAGCGGAGGGTCCTCCCGGCTAACGATGATCAGCTGCATTTGCGGCGGCTGATGTACGAGCAAGTAGTTCATCGCGCGATGGATCGAGTCTTCGACTATCAGGTGATAGTCGTCCAGCACGAGGGCGAGCTCCAGGGGCAGGGCGGAGATCTCGTTGATCAGGGTGATAAGGAAATCTTCGAGGCTCCCAGAACTGACCGCGTGTAGGTTCAGGGGAACTTCCTGGGCCAGCCTGGGGTAGAGGCCCTGGAGCGCAGTCACGAAGTACGTCCAGAACCGAGCAGAATCGTTGTCTCCCGCATCCAGGGAGACCCACCCCACCGCCTTCGGGCTTTGCCGCGCCCAGGTCGCGACCAGAGTGGTTTTCCCAAATCCAGCCGGCGCCGAAACCAGGGCGAGCTTTCTCGGCGCCGGCTGCGCCAGGAGCCGGATCAGTCGCTCCCTGGGCACCAGGTCCGGCCGGGTAAGGGGGATCCGCAGCTTGGTGGTTACCAGCTCGGGCGGCATTGAGCTATCGCTCACAGGCCTCAGTTTTGAGGCTCGGCTCCCCATCGAAAACCTCTGATAGGCGAGAATCCCACGGATCGCGCGTCGCAGGCGGCAATCCATATCTATCCAGGGGATTATGTCACTCCCGCCCAGCGTGGGCAATGCGCGCCGGCAATGGCGGATCCGACGCACTTCTGCTATGGCGGCACCCCTTACCTATGGCCGCAACGCACGCGTAACAGGGGATGGCCTCATCGTTAAGCATCAAGGCGCCCGGGTTGTCCCAACCCGGGCGCCGCCGGATGGACCGCCGGCGTTGAGACAACGCCGGCTCCTATTCGCTAGTCTTCGGGCACAAAGGTGGCTAGCTCCTGGTGACCCTGTCTCCATCTCGGAGGTCGGCCTGGCCGGCCGCCACCACTTCTTCGCCGGGCTGCAGTCCACTGACGACCTCTACGAAACCGTTCTGCTGGACGCCCAGCTTCACCGGCCGCGCCTGCACGGTGTCTCCTTTGACCACGAACACCGATGTCTGGCCGGCCCTGGCTACAACTGCCTCTTTGGGCACCATGAGGGCATTGTCCTTCTCTTGGGTCACGATCCTGACCTGGGCAAACATGCCCGGTCTCAGCTTTCCATCGGTATTCGCCGGCCTCACCTTGACCTGGAAGGTCCGGCTCCTGGGATCCGCGCTGGGCGCTATCATCGTGACCGTGGCTGGGAACACGATCCCTGGATATGCCGGCGCGATGATCTCCGCCTTTTGCCGCTCGCTCAGCTGCCCGATCTGGGTCTCTTCCACTGCGAGGGTTAGCTCGGGATCGGGAGACTGTATCGACACTATCGGCGAGCTGGGCCCAACAAGTTGACCGACCGACTGCAGCCTCTCTGAGACTACCCCATCCATCGGACTCAGAACCGCAGTCTCGCCCAGCCCTATCTGCGCCGCTTCCACCGCGGCCTTGGAT
>JAJYKO010000512.1 GCA_021788565.1 Chloroflexota bacterium | reverse complement strand
GTCCACCAACCCCGGGGCTCTTGCCGCAACGAACAAGGTCATTGAGCAGGACAATGCGCTCGTGATGTTGGGGTCGGCGCTGAGCACGCAGATCCAGGCGGTGTCCGACACCGTCAAGGCTGCTGGCATTCCCGAGGCAACGGGTGGCACCGCGGTCAAGAACACCAACATGGGCAACCCGTGGATCTTCCGGCTCAGGCCTGATGACTCCATCGCCGCCGCGGCGATGATCCAGTACATCAAGCAGGACCTGAAGCTGACCAAGGTCGGCATCCTTCACGACTCCGACGCCTTTGGCACCGGCGGCGCGACCCTCGTGGAGCAGTATGCCAAGGAGCAGGGACTGACCGTCGTCAAGAACGTACCCTACACCGCCAGCAGTAAGGACTTCACCGCCCAGCTGCTCTCGATTAAGGATGCGGGCGCCGAGGTGATGGTAGACTACAACACCCGGCCAGAGGACGCGGCCCTTATCCAGCGCCAGTACCACGACCTCAAGCTTCCATACAAGTACATGGGGTCACCATCAAACGCTGAGTCGGACACGCTCGGGCTGTCCAAGGACGCGGCGGCGGGCATATACGTGGTCGTCGACTTCTTCCCCGGCCAGACCCCCGAGTCCAAGGCATACGGGGACGCCTATCAGAAGGAGTACGGCAAGCCGGCGGATGCCCTTTCCTCCTATAACTACGACGCCATCGAGCTCTTCGCCAAGGCCATCGGGGCTGTGGGCGAGGATCGCTCCAAGATCATGCAGTACATCCTCGGCATCCACGGCACCTACACTGGGGCTTGTGGCACTTACGACTTCACCCCCAATGGCGATGGACTGCATTCGAACACCGTCGTCCAGGTAGAGGCCGGTGATAAGCTCAAGTTCCTGAAAGTAGTCACGGTCCCTGTCAAGAAGTAGCGACCGGTGGTCGCTCTGCAGACCCGACAGTAGTTCTGGCCCCGGCGTTTTCGCCGGGGCCAGCTTCTTGGTGGGCGGTTCTCTTTGGATTAGTCACCTTGTCGGGAGCGCGCAAAGGGGGTGACCAATCGGTCACCCCCAACGTAAACCCGCCTCCGGTATGCGAGCCAGCCGCTACCAGCGGTCTCGACCACCACCCCGGCGCTCGTACCCGCCACCAGAGGATCTCTGGGCGGCGAAGCAATCCGAGCAGTAAACCGGCTTGTCGCCGCTTGGCTGGAATGGTACCATGGTCTCCTTGCCACACTGCGCACAAACAGCAGGGAACATCTGCCTCTCTCGCCGTTCGTAGCCACCGCCGGAGGAATAGCCACCGCCGCCCCTGTTCGCCTTGTTGGCTGCCCGGCACTCGGGGCACCGGCTTGGCTCGTTGGTGAAGCCCTTCTGTGCGAAGAACTCCTGCTCTCCTACTGTGAACACGAACTCGCGACCACAGTCCCGACAGGTGAGGGTCTTGTCTTGCATCTGACTACGCTGACTCCTGAAAAACGTTCTTTACTTGGGACGATCCGTCAGCGCGATTGCCTTCTAGGAGAGGGCGCTGAACCCACAGACATCGACCCTCCTACTTTGGCGAGCTGAAGAAGCATACCAGCGAAATGATTATACTTCCCATTGTCGGTGCGCGCAAACTTTCGCTTCACGAATTTCGCAATTCCACCGCGAGCTTTGGGCCCCGCGAGGGGCGGATACGGTGCGGCCGAGATCCCGTCTTTAGCGTGGGTCCCCACTCTCTCCTCAATCGCCGGGTGTAGCATGTTTCATGCATATTGTTAATCTCGTTAAGGAGATCAGGGCGCGCGACAGGACCTCGCACCCTCCTCACGCGGCCCTGTGATCAAGCAATCTCATGCCGGTGTTGGTGCAGAGTGTGACTACCAGATCATGCGCTCATGCGCAAGAGGTTATCATGAGGGCTACTGAACTGCTGAAGAGCGAGCATGGGGCTATTGAGCAGGTTTTGGAGACATTCGAAAACGTCACCGATCGTCTGGAGGCCGGCAAGACGGTGTCCAACGAAGTCCTAGAGGATTCCGTGGGGTTTCTTGACAAGTTTGTTGACGGACGTCACTACGCAAAGGAGGAGAGGGCGCTCTTTCCTCTGTTGCTAGCCGTTGGTGAGGCCGATGACAAGATCATCGTCGCGGAGATGTTGGCGGAGCACGGGGAAATTCGTGGGCAGGTACAGGCTTTAATCAACGATTTGGAGGGATATCGAGCGCGCGACCCCGGCGCGGAACAGTCCTTGGTGCTGCATGCCAGGGACTACATCTCTCTTCTTACGCAACACATTAGCAGGGAGGAACGAGACCTCTTTCCGATGGCGGCGCGCCTTCTGTCCGACCATGATGATCAGGAGCTCGCCGCGAAGTTCGCTCGAATCGACTCGGAGTACGGGGCCGGGCTTCCTGAGTGGTACCACCACCTGATTGATTCGCTGGCCGGCAAAGTGAGGACCCTGACGCACGCTGATTCGTAACAAAGATCAAGAGGCATGCAAATTGCTGACATGTGATGACTGTGTTCGCCGGCCGAGGGCGGATACGAGCCGGCGGTCCCGGTAAGGGCTACCGGGCAACGGGCACGCTGCCTGACTTAGAACGCACTAGGTGACAGCGGTCGACCTCAGCGCACGAGGCCTCGCTCGGGAAATCATCCGGGTTCAGCGCGTCAGGAGGGCATGCTATGTCAACAACAAGATTCTCAGAGGTCTCCCCGCAACGTCTGGCCAAGGTCGTGGGTGTGTTCGCGGTCGTCGCGTCCGCTGTTTCTCAGGAGTACGGAAGCGGCATCAACTTCGTTTTAGTCAATAGTCTCGGGGCCTACCCCGGAATCGCCTGGCTTGTGCCGGCCGCGATGGTCGTTGCAGGTATAGTTCTTCTGCCGAAAGTGGTCATGTTCATGCGGTTTTCCCAAGTCGCTCCGCGAGCCGGCTCCACCTACGTTTGGCTCACCAGGTCTCTAAACCTTCCCGTGGGCTTCGCGGTGGCTTTTCTCTGGTTCGTCGGGGTTGTGGCCGCGATGGGCTTCCTTGCCTTCAGCTTTGCCGCTTTCCTTGCCTCGACCCTGGAAAGCGCGGGTCTGCCCGGCGGTTGGGCTGTGACGCCGGCGGGACATATCGTGATCGGACTGGTCTTGATATGGCTGATTTTCGGTCTCCACTACTCGGGTGTGGGCAACTATGGAGCCTTCGTTATCCTCATCTTCGCGATAGTCCTGGTGGCCGCGGCGATCACCGTGTTCTTTGGCTTCGCCACATCACAGCAGACCTTTCTCGCCTCGGTCAGCAAAATACTCGGCCAAACACCTCAGGCGACCAGCGTTCAACCCTCTCTGAGCGCTTTCATATCAGTGGTAACGCTATTCATGTTCGCGTACGGAGGATTGACCGCGGCAACGTCGCTCGGCGGAGAGGCGAGAGACGCAACCCGGACGATGCCTCGCGGAATATTCGGCGGGTGGGTCACAGCCCTGGTTCTCTTCTCGCTGGTCAGTCTGGCACTTTTCCACGCCGTGCCGTGGTGGAGCGTGGGCCCTCTGGTAGCGTCGAAGCACTCGGAGCTGGCGACCACTCCTGGATTGATTGGTATGGTGGCTCCGAGGCCAATCGCTGTGCTAGTCAATCTTCTGGTGATGCTCATCGTGGGCAAAACTGTTGCCCCAGAGATGCTGGACTGCTCGCGCTACCTCTTCGCGTGGGCTCAAGACCGGATGCTTCCATCGGCTTTTCTTCACACGTCGAAGTCCAAGGCACCAGACGTGGCACTGCTGGTCACGGCAGTGCTGGGCTCGCTTTTTCTACTGGAGGCAACCTTCTTCGGCTGGACGATCGGCGTGGCGCTGCGCTCTATGAGCCTGGTGCTGGTTTTTGGGATGCTTGGGATTGGCGTTCTGCACATGAGGATCGGGGGCGCGTTTAGAGGTTTACCGTGGGCCGTGGAGATTTCGAGGCACACCGATGCAGTTGTGGCGGCCGTACTCGCCATAGTGGTCGCGGTGGTCCTTCTTTCCAGCGTGCTGGTGGTTCCAAACACCCCGTTTCTGCTTCAGCCCAGCACGCAGGCAGTTGTGGCGATCATCATCTCGATTGGCATCTATCTGACCGCGTCGAGCAACGCGCGGAAGCGTGGGGAGGATCTGCGAGCCCTGGCTCGTTCGAGATTGCCGCTGGAATAGTTGCCGAATTTTCATAAGTTGACAAGACGGCACGGGCTCTGTAGCATCATGTTGGCCTCGCCGAGGGGTACGAAGCCGGCACTGGTTCGCGACAGATGGCAGCGGGCACGGATAATCGCCGTCATTCGCCGCTTCAGAAAAGGAGCTGCGTCATGTTTGAGGGTCTCTTTCAGCCAACACATCTGATTTTAGTTCTGGTCATCGTCCTGATCGTGATGGGCCCGGGCAAGCTGCCAGAGATAAGCAGAGGGCTCGGTAAAAGCATCAGGGAGTTCAAGAATGCCACCAGCGGGATTACGGACGAGATCACCGGCCCGCTGAAGGATGTGACTCAGCCTATCACCGAGATGAAGCAGCAGGTTGACAGCATCAAGAGGCTGCCGACCGACATCCTCGCTGGTGTGACGCCGGGCGCCCCCGCGCCTAACGGTACCGCTCGCGACGCTGCTCACGCGGAGACCGCGGCTGTTCAGGGGTCAGCAAGCATGAAGGTTTGTCCGGTGTGCTCGCTCTCAAATCCCGCGGACAACCACTTCTGTGGCGGTTGTGGGGCGAAGCTTATCTAGTACACGGATATCGTTCTGACAGGTTGTAGGGGCGGGGACTTCCCCGCCCTCGGCGGAGAGAATGGCCATGCCGCGCGTTGGCCGGGACGTGGCCGGGTGGGATTCATCCTCACTTTCCTTGGATCCACTTCGAGACCACCACCGCTGAGTTGCTGGCATATCAAAGCAGCGGTTGGCCTGGCGGCTCGGCGGACTACCGCGCCAGGACGTTGGCAAGGCTGTACAGGGCCAGATCGACGGGCTTGCGCTTTCCGGAAACCTCCTCTAGTGGCGTCGCGGTAACCTCTCCCTTTATCATCCCAACCAATTTTCCGTGTTCGCCGCGAGCCAGAAGATCCACCGCGCCAGCGCCCAGTTGTGATGCCAAAAGACGATCGTGGGCTAGCGGCGAGCCGCCC
>JAJYKO010000511.1 GCA_021788565.1 Chloroflexota bacterium | reverse complement strand
TGAGGCTATCCACGGCACTTCCTCACCCTCACCCACGGTAGTGGCAGCAAGAACCCAACGCCCGAATCGCAGGGCGATAAATGCCGATGAGAACGTTAGATGGACAGTTTTCCAGGGGATAACCGGCAGTCATACAGCCAGCGCAGGCGGAGGGCCAACCAGCGCTGACCTGGTGGCGGTGGCGAGGCTGCTGGGGCACGAGAGGCTGGAACCACGGCCAGGTACACCCAGCCCACCAAGAGGGACCTGGAGAAGGCGGTCGAGAGGTCATCGTGGACGAGCTGATTGCGGAAGCATGGAGGCAGTATCGAGCATCGGAGGGCGAGGGCTGGCTGGTCACTCCTTCTATCCCAATTGTGTTCTCTGGCGACTTGGATGCCTACCGTCGATCCCCACTGCGGTTCATCACCATTGGCCTCAATCCATCATTCACTTACTTGATCTATTGACTCGCGGCTCGTTTCTGCCGATACTCTCTTATTGAGCGAGCATAAGTAGTTCGGAATCTCAGGTACGCCCTTCGGGCCTTGACGCTACGCCCGCTACCGTCGAGCTCCAAACCCCGTCATTGGGTTGTGCCCCCTGGAGCCCCGCGGAATTCTGCCCGGTCTGTCAGTGGTGCGACGTTTGATCCATCCACTCACCAGCTCGGCTTCTCGGCAATCGGAAGGGTCCAGCATTGCTATCTCTCACGCGCGGTATCTCCGGGGCCGCGAAACACCCTTAGCAATGGGGAGGCTTCTGTGGGTAATTTACCGAGGACGACGACGGGCCGCGCCTCTGGCATCGAGCAGGACTCGGTCAGGGGCACTCATGACGTGTTCAGTCCCAGGGCGGAGCTCCTGTACCGGGTGGTACCCAGCGCCATCCTCACCGTCGATCAGGATCGCAAGATCACGAGCTGGAACCTCGAGGCGGCGAAGGTGGCTGGCTACTCCGAGGCCGAGGTGATCGGCAGGCCATGTACAACCTTCGCCGCCTCTCCCTGTGATGAGCGATGCGGGCTCTTCTCCCCAGACGAACCAAAGCCCATAGTGGGCAGCGAATGCACTATCAGGCGAAAGGACGGCCAAGTCCGCGTGATCCGCAAGAACGCGGACCTCCTGAGGGATGAAGCGGGCAACGCCATCGGTGGAATAGAGAGCTTCGAGGACGTAACCGACCGCAAGAAGGTGGAAGAGACCCTGTCGATGTTCAAACTGGGCATCGACAGATCAAGCGACGCCGTCTTCATGACGGACACCGCCGGCAAGATACTGTACGCGAACCCGGCCTTCCAGGGGGTTTATGGTTACTCTCCAGAGGAAGCACTGGGTAAGACGCCGAGGATCCTGGAGTCCGGACTGCTTTCGCCAGCAGCCTACGAGCATTTCTGGGATACGCTCCTTGATGGGAAGATCGTCGCGGGAGAGATAACGAACAAGACCAGGGATGGACGCCTCATAACCACCGAGGTATCGAACAACCCGATCGTAAATCAAAAGGGGGAGATGATCGGCTTCCTGGCAATTCACCGCGACATCACCGATCGAAAGCTGGCAGAGCAGGCGCTGAGGGAGAGTGAGGCATGCTCTCGGGAGCTATTCGAGAACGCCATCGACATCGTGTATACCCACGACCTTGCAGGGAACTTCACGTCGCTCAACAGGGCGGGTGAGCTGGTCAGCGGTTACAGCATTCAGCAGGATGGTAATCTCAACATCTCTCAGATCATGGCACCAGACCAGGCTGAGCGCGCGAGGGAGATCATCTCGCGGCTGGTGGCAGACCCCGCGCCCATGAGCTGCGAGCTGGGGGTCATCGCCAAGGATGGACGTCGGGTGACCCTCGAGATGAACGCTCGGGCGATGCACCGCGACGGGAAGCCGGTTGGTATACAGGGGATCGCGCGGGACGTGACCGAGGCCCGAGAAGCCACCAGGCGGCTGGCGCAGTCGGTGGCCGATCTGGAGGCGGTTCACCAGACGGCCCTCTCTCTGAATACGGTGCGTGACCTGGAGGGTCTGCTCCGGGAAACACTTCGTGGGCTCTCCCGCGTCACGGCCCCGGATCGAGCTCGTGTCCTGGTGCTGGAACATGATGGAAGCGCCTTCTCGATGCGAGCCGAGCTGGACGAAACAGGGGCACTCCAGGTGACACCGGACCACCACCAACCCGGCCCTCTCTCCCGGGCGATCCTGGACGGCAGGGAGGCTCATTTCGTCGTGGACGTGGAGGGAGAAGGGGCATTGCGCTCGTCGAGCATGACGGCGAGCGTCCAGGCTTACGCTGGCGTGCCGCTGCTTACCCCGGACCATCTGATCGGCCTTCTCTACCTCACGTACGACCGTCCTCACGAGTTTCCGCATGATACCAGAAACATCATCCAGATTGTCGCCAGCCACGCGGCCGTTGCCGTGGCCAACATTCAGATGTTCGAAGAGGCCGAGAGGGCCGCGACGACCGATGCGCTGACGAGACTGCCCAATCACCGCCACCTCATGGAACAGCTGGACCACGAGATGACCCGTGCGACGCGGAGCGGACATCCCCTGTCGTTGATGATGATCGACGTCGACGACTTCAAGCTGGTAAACGATGCCCACGGACATCCAGTGGGAGACCGGCTGCTTCGGGAGGTCGCGCAGGTTCTGCAGAATGCCCTCCGCACCACGGACATCGTGGGGCGATACGGCGGTGATGAGTTCCTGGCGATTCTGCCGGAGACGGACCAGTCGGCGGCCAAGCTTGCGGGAGAGCGGCTGCTATCCGCTGTTCGTGCAATCAGATTTGTTGTTCCCCGCGAGGACATCCGGGTCGACACCAATGGCAGCACCATCCCGGTGGGGCTCTCCGTGGGAATATCGACCTATCCCTACGATAGCGCTACCAGGCTGGAGCTCATCAGCCTCGCCGATACAGCCATGTACTCCTCGAAACAGGCCGGTGGGAACGCGGTCACGTCGGCTGACGCGACCGACAGCGGTTTCCTGGCCGACCAGAACAGCACGTTCAGCGTGCTCGAAGGGCTGGTAAACGCGGTCGACACCAAGGACCATTACACCAGGCTCCATTCAGAGCAGGTCGCTCACCATGCACTCAGACTGGCCGAGGCGGTGGGACTGACGTCTGACCAGAAGCGGATGCTCCGTGTCGCCGGGCTCCTCCACGATGTCGGCAAGATCGGCATCCCCGATCACATCTTGCGCAAGCCGGGGCCACTGAACCAGGAGGAGCGAGAGATTATATGCCAGCATCCCCTCCTTGGAGAGATGATCATCCGTGAGGTTCCCCACCTTGTCGACATAATGGACATGGTTCGCCACCATCACGAGCGATATGACGGCGACGGCTACCCAGAAGGCCTCCACGGCGACCAGATTCCGTTGCTGTCGCGGATCATCGCTGTCGCCGACTCGTACAGCGCCATGACGCTAGACAGACCTTACCGGAGTGCGCTCTCCAAGGAGGAAGCGATCTCGGAGCTGAGGAAGTGCGCCGGGACTCAGTTCGACCCCGAGGTCGTCTCCGCGTTCCTCCGGTCGCTCGCCCTGGACGACCCGCCCAAAGAAGCGCGAGAGACCATAGCCGACCAGCGAGGGGAGCAGTGATGGGACCCCGGCTGTACATCACGAGGGGTTTGGTGGAGGCCCAAGGCGGAGAGATTTGGGTGGAGAGCAGCCCGGGGAAAGGCAGCACATTCACCTTCACCCTCCCCGTCCTGCCCGAGGATCGAGCAGCATGGCCTCTCCACCACCGCGGCGAACACGCCTGCGTAACGGTGAGGTTATAATGTCTTCCACTTTAAAGCTTAGGCAATGGGGCCGTTGGAAGAAGAGCAGCTTATTTCGCTCAAGGAGGCAGCGGCGCGGTACGGAATCAGTCAATCCCATCTGGCGCTCCTCGCTAGAATAGGCCGTCTCAAGGCAAAGAAGATGGGCCGCGACTGGTTCACCACCGGTGATGCCGTTGCCGAATACTTGGCCAACACAGAATTACGGAGGAGGGATCCGTACAAGAACAGACGCGGTTGACATTACAATAGCTAGCTATTATAATTCGGCCGCCAATTGGCGGCCATTTTGTTGCCCTGGGGTGTGATTAGCCTGGAATTGGAGGGACTGGGATGGAAGGTGGCGGGCAGGGCGGCTGAATCGCCGCTATGATCTGAGCAGAGGCGGTGGGCCTGGCCAGCCCGCCGCTTTTGTTTTGCGCTTGTTCACGTTAGTTGCTCCACGAGTGCCCGACATCTACAATGCTCCATTAGGGATCCCCTCGCGTCTTGGCCTTGGAGGCTGCCTTGTATGACCCATAACGCCGGTTCACCAACAGGAGGCCAACATCCATGAAGCCGACACGAGTGTTTATAAGCCACTCTTCGCAAGACAAGGACTTCGCTCGCCTGGTAGTCGAAGAGCTCCGCAGACCTGATATGGCTCCGTGGATAGACAGCGAACAGGTCGTAGCAGGCGACGATATCCTTGACCAGTTGGGTCACGGCCTCCAATCGATGGATGTCCTGGTCTTTCTTGTCTCGAACGCATCGCTGCTGTCGCGCTGGGTCGAGCTCGAACTGAAGTACGCTGTAACAAGAGAGATCGACGAGAAACGAGCCCTGGTGCAACCGTTCATCATCGACGATGTACCTAAGCAGGACGTACCTTGGTTTCTTGCACATCGAAACTTGGCGCGCGTCACGCCGGATGCCAGCGGGGCTGTCCATATCGCAAACGCTATTCAGCAGGCGATTGCTCGACGCTCTCTGGCGCACATTGAGGATTCTCCTAGGGGATCCGGGTTTAAAGGCGATCCTCGCATTGATCGATTGATACGGCATATAGGCCCTGGCGACTGGGATCCTGCCAGGGATGCAGCCCTCGAGATGCTTAAAGCGACCAACGAGTTCGGCCAGAATGAATTGTTCGAAGTCCTCCTGAGATACTACGATTGTCCAGACGAGGACTTACGTTGGGGAGCGATCCTCACGATCGAGAGCTTCGCCCAGCTTGCGCCGTGGCTCATCGACCATGAATTGCTCACTCGCATGGCTAATCAACAGGACTTCTCCATTAGAGCCTCTGCCGCCTCCATTTGTCTTGACCTCGCACGGTTTGCAGCTGATCGTGTACCGGTTGA
>JAJYKO010000510.1 GCA_021788565.1 Chloroflexota bacterium | reverse complement strand
GGACGTTCAGGCCAACTATGCGGCCTATCTGAACGGCGAGCGCGACATAGCTCTTCCTCCCGCGGCCCTGCGCACGCAGATTCAGAACGACCCGAGCCTGAAGAACCAGGTGGTCAAGTTCCCAATTCTCGGCACGTTTGCGGCCCAGTTCAACAACAAGAAGCCCCCCTTTGACAACGTGAAGGTACGCCAGGCCTTCGCCACGGCCATTGACCGGGATGCGTTCGCCAGCAAGATCCTGCAGGGGGTTGGAAAGCCCGCATACTCCTGGATCCCGCCTGGAATGCCCGGCTACGATCCAAACCTGGGTCTGCAGTACAAGCTGGACGCCGCCAAGGCAAAGCAGCTACTCGCCGACGCGGGCTACCCGAACGGGCAAGGACTGCCGAAGATCTCGTTCCAGTTCGCCAACGCGGGTAACAATCCGGTTTACGCCCAGTTCCTTCAAGAGCAGTGGAAGACCAACCTAGGCGTCAACGTTACGTTGGAGCCTATGGAGCCGAAGGCATACAGTGAGCTAGTAAACCGCAAGGAGTTCATGATCGGCTGGACGGGCTGGCTAGCGGACTATCCCGACCCGGACGACTGGTTGCCACAACTGTTCGGCACGGGTGCGGGCAACAACAAGACCCAGTACAGCAATCCGCAAGTCGACCAGATGATGAAGCAGGCGATTGGCGAAACCGACACCGCCAAGCGCATGAAGGAATGGGATCAAGTCCAGAAGACGATAGTGGACGACGCACCAATGGCCTTCGTCTTCTATCAGGAGAACCTCGCCCTGGTCAAGCCTTGGGTGAAGGACTTCTTCTTCAACGGCATGGACTCGCCCGCCGTGCCTGGTTACCGATCCTTCTCTCAGCTATGGATCGCCAAACACTAGGAGTACAAACCGGCTCGGCCTTCCCAGCCGAGCCGGTTCAGTTATACTGTCCAAGCGGGATTTCGAAACGCTCTTCACAAGCGGGGCCACACTTCAACAGCCCCTCTTAGGAACTTGGAACCCTGCGGCCGATGTCGGCATGGCTGGCATCGGCCGCGATAGGCACTAGGTAGGCAACCATGCAGCGATACGTGATTCGTCGATTGCTGTGGATGATCCCTGTTCTGATTTTCATCTCCCTCATCACCTTCCTGCTGATGCATGCGGTGCCGGGGGGTCCCTGGGACCGCGAAAAGCAACTCGCACCATCCGTCATCGAGAACCTCAACCGGCGGTATGGTCTGGATAAGCCCCTGTGGGAGCAGTACGTGAACTACGTGGGCAACGCCATGCACGGCGACCTAGGAATCTCCTTCATCTATCAGGACCGCAGCGTCACGGACGTCATACTAGAGGGTCTCCCGGTTACCGCCACCTTGGCCTTCCTCGCCCTCCTGGTCTCCATCTTCTTCGGCATCCCGCTCGGCATTCTCGCCGCGCTCCGCCAGAACAGCTGGGTAGACTACGTCTGTCTGTTCCTGGCAACCATCGGCGCGAGTGTGCCTAACTTCGTGCTCGGAATCCTGCTGATCATTGGCCTGTCGGTCGGGCTTCACCTGTTACCTACCAGCGGATGGGGGGAGTGGCAGAAGACGATCATGCCTGCCCTTGCACTGGGAGTCTATCCGGCGGCTGTAATCGCCCGTATCACTCGCGCGAGCATGATCGAGGCGATACGCCAGGACTACGTCCGAACGGCGCGGGCCAAGGGGCTGGTTGAGATGATAATCCTGAGTCGCCACATCTTGAAGAACGCCCTGATCCCGGTGGTGACGGTTCTCGGCCCCGTGGCCGCCACCCTGATCGCCGGATCGTTCATCATAGAGAGCATCTTCGCGATTCCAGGTATCGGCAAGTTCTACATCCAGGGGATCTTCGCCCGTGACTACGGCCTAATGATGGGCGCCACGCTCTTCTACGCGGTCGTGATCGCCTTTGCGAACCTCGCCGTCGACATACTGTACGCGTTCATCGACCCGCGGATACGGTACCAGTAGAGGAGCCTGTCGTGACTACACTTGCGCGCGGCACCGCCATCGCGGCACCACCTCGCCGCCAGGCGAGTCTCTGGGGAGATGCCTGGCGACGACTCGTCCGAAACAGGATGGCGGTGTTCGGTGGTATCATCGTCGTGCTGCTGCTTCTCGTCGCGCTATTCGCTGGACAACTCGCACCTTACGATCCCACAGTTCAGAACATGATGGACACCTTCGCCCCACCTGGTCCGGCACACCCATTCGGCGCCGACCAACTCGGAAGGGACCAGCTGTCCAGGCTCATCTACGGCGCGCGGGTCGCGGTAACCGTCGGCATTTTCACTCAGTTCGTAATCCTCGGCATCGGCCTCCCTATCGGCTCCGTCGCAGCTCTCATGGGTGGGCGCATGGACAATCTCCTCATGCGCTTCACCGATATCGTCTACGCCTTCCCGGACCTGCTGCTGATCATCCTCCTCTCAGCGGCGCTTCGCGGGAATCCGCTCCGGTCTGTGTGGGGCGGCTTGCTAATAATGTTCTTCGCCATCGGCGTCACGAACTGGGTGGGTATTGCAAGGTTGACCCGAGGACAGCTCCTGTCGCTAAAGGAGCGAGAGTTCGTGGAAGCGGCGAGGGCCCTCGGAGCCAACAATGGTCATATCATCGTCAGGCACCTGCTCCCCAATGCATTGGGCCCAATCATCGTCCAGGTTACGTTCGGGATCCCGTACGCAATTTTCACGGAGGCAACACTCAGTTTCCTTGGCCTCGGCATCACTCCCCCCAACCCCAGCTGGGGCTCGATGATCCAAGACGGCTACCAGGCCATCTTCGGATATCCATATCTGGTGCTGGGACCAGCCCTGTGCATCGCAATCACGTTGCTAGCGTTCACCTTCCTCGGCGACGGTCTCCGCGACGCACTGGACCCCCGGACCAAATGATGTCGCTCATCGTTGACTGCCACACCCACGTCTTCCCGCCGGAAGTCAAGCGGCGAAGAGAGATCTATTGCATGATGGACGGCTACTTCGCCGACCTGTACGAGGATCCTCGCTCCAAGATCGCTTCGGTTGAGGACCTCATCAGCGAGATGGACGACGCGGGTGTGGACGTCTCAGTGCTGTGCGGCTTCGGCTGGTCGACCTCCGAGTTGTGCGCAGTGCACAACGACTACATGCTTGACTGCATCCGGCGGTATCCAGACAGGCTGGCCGCGCTCGCGGCAATTCAGCCGCGAGATGGAGACAGGGCGCTCCAGGAGTTGGAGCGGTGCCTGGCCAGCGGAATGAAGGGCGTTGGAGAGCTCATGCCCGACGGCCAGGGGTACCAGCTCGACCATTTCGACACCACCGGTCCGCTGTTCGAGATGGCCGCCAACCGCGGTTTCCCGATCATGACCCACTCCAGTGAGCCGGTCGGCCACGACTATCCGGGCAAGCAGACGGTAACCCCCGAGGTTCTCTGGAACGTAGCCCAGGCGCATCCCGACGCCAAGCTGGTTCTAGCCCACTGGGGCGGCGGTTACCCTTTCTACGAGCTGATGCCTGAGGTCAAGGCGATGTCGCAGAACGTGTACTACGATTCCGCGGCTTCTACCTACCTCTATTCTCCTCAGATCTTCCTTCACGTCCTGCAGATAGTTGGCAGTGGCAAAGTGATGTGGGGTTCCGACTACCCGGTGCTGCGACAGAAGCGATTCTTGCAGCGCGTCCGCGAATTGCCCGTTGACGAGCCCGAGCGAGATGCTATCCTGGGTACGAATGCTGTTCGCGTGTTTGGACTTGGTCCGCGCAAGAAGTCGGCCGACGCAGAGGGCGATCAGTTCCGAAGCTGGGCGTTCTAGGCCTTGATCCAGGCCATGGAGCGGTGGTCCGCCCCTACACGTCAACACATTCGAGTCACAGTACGGGCGGAGGTAAACCAAGCCTTGTCCGAAGAAGAGAAGCTCCGCCTCTTTGCAGCCGTCCGGTTGCCGGAAGAATGGCTTGCCGTCCTTTCCAACGTCAGGGCCAATCTGGAGAGAGTTGCCGCCGATGAATTGAAGTGGGTTCGGCCAGAGTTGATGCACCTCACCCTGGTCTTCCTCGGCTACCAACCTTCGGAACGCCTTCACGAGATAGAGTCTGCCCTCGGAACCAGTGCCACTGAAGGCGAGCCTTTTCGCCTATCGCTCGGTAATCTGGGCACCTTTGGACCGCCACACGGCATAACGGTCCTGTGGGCCGGCCTGGACGAAGTACCAGCGCCATTGGAGCAACTCCATCGCTCCATCACGGCAGGACTCGCAGAGGGGCGCATAGAGTTCGACCACAAGCCCCTGGTTCCCCATATAACGCTGGCTCGTGGCAGGCGCCCGATCAACAGAGAGATATCGGTTCGAGTCGCCGGGGCTTTGAAAGGATTGAGGCTACCCGGTAACCTGACAACAGCTGTGGAAGAGTTCGTCCTCATGCGAAGCCGGCTGAGCCCTAAAGGTCCTTCCTACGAGATGCTACGACGCTTCCAACTGGGAGATTCCCATAGTGTCTAGTGCGCACTATCCCATTGTGGGCGTGATCGGCGAGAGCGACTGCGGCCAGGACCTCGACGCCGTGGCGGAAGAGGTAGGCAGTCTCGTAGCTCGCAACGGCGCCGCGGTGGTGTGTGGCGGCCTCGGAGGCGTGATGGAAGCTGCCTGCAGAGGCGCCATAGCCGAGGGTGGGATCACCATCGGTATTCTGCCAGGCGGAGTCAAGAGCGACGCCAACCCCTTCGTCACCATAGCGCTTCCGACCGGCATGGGAGAGGCACGGAACGTACTGGTGGTGCACGCCGCCGACGCCATCATCGCCGTCGGCGGCAGGTACGGCACCCTCTCGGAAATCGCCATGGCCCTCAAACTCGGCACGCCGGTGGTCGGCTTGCGAACCTGGGAACTCTCCCGCGCAGGGCAACGCGTAGATGCGTTTCCTGTGTGCGAGACCGCGGGCGAGGCCGTCGCCCTCGCATTCCAGCTAGTCGGCCAGCCGTGACCCTCGTCGCATTCGGTCGCCGAACAGGGTCTTTTAGTGTTCACTCTCCGAAGCCCTGAAGTGTATCGCCGAGGTCGCTACCGTGTCATGCTGAGAGCTTGTGAAGAAATCCTGTCTATTGGTCGACGGGCACTGTATATGGATCTGCTCACCAACATG
>JAJYKO010000509.1 GCA_021788565.1 Chloroflexota bacterium | reverse complement strand
CACAGGGACGCTGGTGGATGGGGAATTGCGGGCAGGTCAGGAGGTCGAGATCCTTCCAAGCGGGAAAAAGAGCAGGGTCCGGGGCATCCAGAGCCACAAGCGAAAGGTGGAGTCGGCGCCACCGGGTAGCCGCGTGGCGGTGAATCTCGCGTCACTGGCCACAGAGGAAATCAATCGAGGCGACGTCGTCACAACCCCGGGGTGGTTAAAACCTACCAGGGTCGTGGACGTGAAGCTAAGGGTGATCAAGGCGGCGCCTCAGCCTCTTGAGCATGGCGACGAGCTCACGTTCCACTCAGGCGCCGCGGAAGCTGTGGCGAAGCTCGCATTGCTGGACATGAAGAGGTTGGAGCCTGGCCAGAGCGGGTGGGCGCAGCTGCGGTTGGCAGATCCTGTCGCGGTGGCCAGGGGCGACCAGTTCATCGTCCGCATCCCTTCACCCAGTTTCACGGTGGGCGGAGGAATTATAGTGGACCCTCACCCGAGGCGTCATCGGCGGTTCCAGAAAGACGTTGTGGAGAGTCTCAACACCCTCGAGATGGGGACTCCGGAGCAGATAGTGCTTCAACAGATGCCGCCGGCCGCGCCTATCGACATGCAGATGCTGGTTCGGAAGACCGGCCTGCCCCAGGACCAGGTCCATGGCGCGCTGGCCAACCTCTTGGCGGGGGGCGATGCGCTGCTCCTAGACGGTGCCAAGTCCAGCAGCGAGGCTAAAGCGCTCAACAGCCAGAGCATCCTGATCTCGACCTCGGGTTGGGCGGCATTGAAGGAGCGTATCGTTACCGTGCTAAGTGCATTCCACGCGGAGCATGCCCTGCGGCGCGGAATGGCACGAGAGGAGATACGAAGCAAAACTGGACTGGATGCTCGCGCTTTCGGTCGGGTCGAGGCCCGGCTGATGACGGAGGGCGCTGTCACCGAAGACGGTCCGCTGATGGCGCTGGCGGGTCACCGGGTCCGCTTTACTGACGATGTGCAGCAGCGCGTGGACAGCATGCTCGCTGCTGTCAAGGAGGCAGGCACCTCGCCGCCGCCGTCAGCAGAGCTGCTTTCCAGATTCAACCTCGACGGTGAAGTGCTGGCCGCGCTCCTTGAACAGGGGCGGCTGGTTGAGGTGGGTCCGGAGATCGTGTTGGAGAGGGGCGTCTACGATGAGACAGTGGACGCTGTCACCACCATGATTCGGGAGAGCGGCTCGGTAACCGTGGCCGCGGTTCGCGACCGCTTCAACACTAGCCGGAAGTACGCTCTCGCACTCATGGAACAGCTTGACGAGCGGCGGATTACCCGCAGGACCGGCGACGAGAGGGTGCTGTATTGATCGTATCCAGACCGGCCAGGCTGTTTCTGGTGCGTCATGCGGAGACTGAGTGGAACACCGCCCGCATCTTCCAGGGGCGCCTGGACTCCAGGATTACGGAGAGAGGGCTGGAGCAGGCTGCCAGGCTAGCCGCCAGACTCGAGCCGGAGGGAATCGTCGCGGTTTACTCCTCTGACCAGGGTCGCGCACTCCAGACGGCGTCCGCCGTCGCCTCGAGGGTCGGACTCGAGATCAGCCCAAGACAAGACCTCAGGGAGATCGATTGCGGCGACTGGACCGGCAAGGGTTATCAGGACGTGCAGACCCACTGGCCCGAGGAGCACGCCAACTGGACACAGCGTCCACATCTTCACCGCATGCCGGGCGGGGAGAGTGTGGTGGAGGTGCAGCGGCGCGGGCTGCGATTCCTGGAAGACGTGCTCCGGAGTCACCCGGGACAGAGCGTCTGCGCCGTTTCCCACAACACCCTCGTCAGAGCCGTCGTGTGCGAGCTGATGGGTTTGCCTCTCGAGGAGCTGTGGAAGCTGCCAAGGCAGCCCAACTGCGCGGTCAATCTGATTGAGCTCAGGAACGGCCGGCCCGAATTGCTGGAGGTCGGCGACACGAGCCATCTGAAAGGCTACGGGAGGTCAACTATCACCAATCAGCCTTCAAGCGACGGCATCGTGTGAGTCAATTGCCGCGCCCTACTTAAATCGGGTTCGAGGCGAAAAAGTCGCACCTGGGAGCGAGGATACACTGCTCACAGAGTGGACGCTGCGATTTGCAGATTCGGCGCCCGTGGGTGATCAGATTCACGTGGAAGGTGTAAACCTCGTCCGGGGGCACCATCTCCTCCAGAAGCCGGTGTGCCTCGTCTGCCGTCGCCTTCGGTCCTATCAGCCCGAGCCTTCGCGCTACACGATGAACGTGGGTATCCACGGGAAACGCCGGTTTCCCGCACGAGAACAGTAGGACACAAGCCGCCGTCTTTGGTCCCACACCCCCGAGGGTCAGCAGGTAACTTCGAGCCTCCTCCAGTTCCATATCGTGCAAGAAGTCCAGGTCGAGGCTGCCACGTTCCGTGTCCAGGCGCAGCAACAACTCCTTGATCCTCGGGGCCTTCATTCGAGCGAGACCGCCCGACTTGATCGCATTGGCTATCTGGTCCACGGCGGCATCTCGCACAGCCTCCCAGCTGTCAAACCTCTCCTTGAGGGCAGCAAAGGCCCGGTCCGAGTTCATATCGGAGGTGTGCTGTGACAGGATCGTGAGGACAAGCTCATCCAGGGGACTCAGCCGCCTTCGAGGCGCGGGCCGCCCGTACTCCTGCTCCAGCAGTTCGCCTATCTCCCGAGCCTTCTCGATAATCGTCTCTCGTTGTTGCTCTATCAAACCTGGTCCTCCGCGTTACGTTTCCGAGTACAGCACCAGCGCGTCGCCTTCCACTCGCAAGCGCGGCACCACCACGCTTATGTCTACCTGCGCGCAGTAGAGCACGTCCTCGCTCAGCCCAACCTTCTTCAGCACCTGCGCGTTGTGGGAGCGCCAGAACGCCCGCAGAATCGCCTCCTGAGGGGGCACGGCAGCGTCGTCGGATGCTCCGGCGTCCCTCAGGAAGGAGCGATACAGCCTGGTCGCGGCCTCGGCCGATTCGTCCAGAGATACGTCCTCCTCGTCGCCGTCTCCGAAACTCGGCGCAGCTTCGGCAAGAAAGGCAGGCCCATCCCTCTCCATCAAGCTGCACAGGTACCCCGCGGTGAATGCGTCGTCGATGGCGAACCTGGTGCCAAGGTGATCTCCCGAACAGACCACCGCGATCTCGAGTCCTCTCTCACTCGCCTCACGCAGTGCGGCTCGCACGACTGCCGACGCATTTAGAAGACAGCCAGCCAGCACAACGGGGGCACCGGCTAGCTGCCGCATCGCCTTGGTGCCATTCGATGTGAAGAATACCGCCTCCTTGCCGTCCATAGTCCCTGGCAGAAACTCCCTTGGAGAGTTCCCGTAGTCAAAGCCAGCCGGCGCCAAGCCACCGGATTCGCCGCATACGAACCGGCGCCCCGGCCCCGTCCCAGCCTGTGCCAATGCACTGTGAATACTGCCCGCCAACCTGATGCCTCGGACGCCAGATTCGAACATCGAGACCAGGGTCGAGGTCGCCCGCAAAACATCGATGACAATGCAGAGCCTGGAGGGCAGTTCCGTGGCAATGGGGGGAAGGAATACCACCTCGACGTTCATCCATTACCTCCGTTGCGTGGGTCTCACTGCCGTGGATTCTACCACGACCAGATGGAGAGACCGTGTGCTATACTTCACCATAGACAACTTCTCCACGATCGGTCTTCTGGAAAGGCTATTCATTTGTCCACCGAATCTGGCACGATGGCCGGCGCTCCATCCCCAACCGGTGGCATCGCCTCTACCCCAAGCCTCACGTCATCACCCCAGTCGATAACGCCACTACAGGAAGCACAGCTGCTAGCGGTGCTGAGCGGTACGATGTTCGTCGTTCTCACGAGCATAAACATGCTAGCGCCCCTTCTGCTGGATTTGGCTGGCGAATTCCACACCTCACTGGGTACGGTCGGCCAGCTCACCGCCGCGGCGGGAATCCCCTGGGCGATCCTGGCTCCCTTTATGGGCGTGCTCTCGGATCGGCATGGCAGGCGTCCGGTCCTAGCTATAGGCCTCGTTGTACTGGGAGTGTCCACCATTCTGTCATCCCAGGCATCGGACTTCTCATCACTCTTCATCATCCGCGTCATAGGGGGAATAGGGGGGGCAACGACAGGACCAAACGCGATGGCCGCTCCAGCGGACTACTTCCCACCCAACAGAAGGGGCCGGGCGATGGGCTTCGTAATGGCCGGGATGTCGCTGGCAACGGTCGCGGGCGTTCCGATGGTGGCGTTGGGGGCTGCCTACATGGGGTGGAGGATGGCATTTGTAGTAGTGGGGGCGCTACTCTTGTTGCTTGCCGGCGCGGTGTGGCTGTTCCTACCGAAGGACAGCCGATTCACCGCAGGAGGTTCCTACCTGTCCGGGTTTGCCAAGGCGCTGAATGATAGAACAACTTCCATGATGCTTTTGGCGAACCTGCTGGAGAGATGCTCCTTTCTGGCAGTAACCACCTACCTGGCGTCGTTCTTGATGCAGTCATACTCCCTGGGGCTGGACGAGGTAGCGCCCGTGCTGTCGGTCATCGCCGCGGGTACTCTGGTGGGAAGCCTCTTCGGTGGTAGGCTCGCCGACAAAGGCCGGCAACGGGTGCAGTACGCGGTGCTTCTGACCGTCACGGCTCTCCTCGCCTATCCACTGTTCGCCACGGTGCCCGGACTCGTCGTGACCGGCGCTATGGCAGCCGGCTTTGGGATAGCTGACTCGCTTGCTCGGCCAGCCTGGATGTGGATGATCACGAAGGTTCCTGAGGAGCGAAGGGGCGCGACGACCGGCTTCGCGGCGACGTCCAACCAGGTTGGGATCGTTCTTGGCTCGACCATCGGGGGCATGATGGTCGGATTGGGCAGCTTCGCGTTCGTCGGCATGTTCGCCGCCGCGACGGCGGTGGCATCAGCTGCCAGCTGCACCCTCAGCAAGTCGAGCGATGAGTGATGAATGGGTTTCGGCCCTGAAGGGCCGGGTTAAGAGCACGTATGCTGGTTAACCCGGCGCCTCAGGGCCGAGACTGAGTTCACCATCTACCCCCAACGTTCACGACGAGCTACTGGGCTTTCTGCAGGAGCTCTATCCGAAGCTCGTCCGGTCCCTTGACGAAGGCGATACGCAGCCCGGGCCGAATCTCGTAGGGCTCAGTATCGAACTCCA
>JAJYKO010000508.1 GCA_021788565.1 Chloroflexota bacterium | reverse complement strand
CAGAGGGTGATCCTGACTGGGGACGTGCCGAGTCCCGTGAACCCGCCGAGTGGGTGCCGGTTCCACCCGAGGTGCAGGTATGCCAGGGAGAACTGCAGTGTGGACGTGCCGGAGTTCAGGGAGGCGGAGAAGGACCACTGGGTCTCCTGCCACTACTGGGACGTGATTCAGTAGGGGCCCTTACGACCATCAAACGGTTGCTAGGTGTAGAGGCGGTTCGCGAACCGCCCCTACTCGATCATTCAATGATCTACCAAACGGTGTTTGCCCGAGCGCTAGCAGAATATGGAACCCACGTTCTCATCCTTTGACCGACCATCTTCTGGTGGTCGGTTGTTCTTTGGCGTTCAAGTGCCGGACAGCTGGAGGCCAGATGCTACCCCGGATGTACATTTCACGTCCCCGATTGCTGGAGAGCCTTTCGCAAGCTTCGCAGTGCAAGCTGACCATTGTCTGTGCCGACGCGGGCTATGGAAAGACCAGTCTCGTCACCGAGTTCACCCACTCCATGGGCCTCCGAAGTGAGTGGCACCAGCTGACGAGTAGGGACCGGGACGCGGTACGGCTAGCCGAGGGGCTTGCGGGCCACTTGCGCGACCTCGCGAATGGACCCGAACTCGTGGGGAAGATCGGAACTCGCTTTCGACGGGCCAAAGGTCGCGACGTCCACATTTTGACCGAGCTGCTTATCACGCTGGCCGAGCACGTGGGCCCGGGCGTTGCCTACCTTGTACTAGACGACTACCAGAGCCTGGACCAGGAGTCCGACGCTAACCTTCTACTCGGATCTCTGATCGAGAACAGCCCTCCGTTCCTTCGCTTTATCGTCCTCACCAGGAGCGTGCCGCGGTTTTCGCTAGGCAAGCTCAAGGCGCGCCAGGAAGTGTGCACGATCGAGGAGGACGCGTTGTCCTTTACCGCCGCCGAGACTAGCAGTTTCCTCAGCTGTAGCGGTGGGTCTACGCTGGAAGAGGGGACAGTTGACCTGGTGCAGGAAAGAACCGAGGGATGGCCCGCCGGAGTTGCCATGGTCTCCCAGTCGCTTCGGTTCGGCGGCCAGGACAAAGTCATGAGCGTACTGACTGATCCTGCAGCCTCTGCCTGGCTGGTGTACGACTATCTAGCTGAGGAGGTGTTCGATCGGCAGGGAGCGGATACCCGAGAGTTCCTGGTCAAGACCTCCATTCTGAGCACGATGACCGGCGAGGTCTGCGACTATCTCCTGGGCATCGACTTTTCGCACCGCACCCTCCTCACTCTGGAAAATGGCGGTCTGTTCACCGCAAGCGTGGACCCCCAGAGGAAGACCTTTCGGTACCACCAGCTGTTTAGGGAGTTCATGCGCCAGAAACTGCATCAGCTTGAGCCCAGAGAAGCCGTGGTGTCACTTCACTCGCGAGCCGCCCAGTACTACGAGTCACGCGGCGAGTGGGAGGAGTGCGTCGATCACTACCTCAAGGCCGGGGAGCCGGTGAAGGCCGCCCAGGTGGTGGAGTCGATAGGCGAGAAGCATGTGATGGCTGGCTTCCTCACGACGGTGGTGAAGTGGATGCAATCGCTGCCCGAAGATCTCACCGCAACGCGGCCGTGGTTGCTGGTGCTCAGGGCGCGCTTGAGCTACCTCTCCGTGAACAACCAGGAGGCCCTCCGTCTGCTGGAGCGTGCACTGCGGGCTTTCCAGGCTGGCGGCGATAGACATGGTGAGGCCTATGCGTTGCGCGAGATTGGCTTCGTCAAGACCAGGGCGCAACAAATGGAACAGGCGATTCGGCAGTATGAGCTGGCTTTGCAGAGTGCGGATGGGATGAGTCACCTGAAGGGGACGATCCTGTGCAGGTTAGGCAGGGTGTGTCGGGACGCTGGGAAACTCGACGAGGCGGTGGAAGCTTGCCGGTCGGCCTTTTCCGAAGCCGAGAATATCGAGGATGAGGTGCCGCGGCTGGAAATCCGGAGCAACGCGGGGCGCCAGATGGCCCTTGCGCTTATGCAAAAGGGCGAACTCAAGGCGGCACTGAAAGTCGCGCTGGAATCGCTCGACCTTGGCGCCTCGCACGATCTTGGCGAATACGAGCGCAGCTGGGAGTTCATAGATCTCGGGACGGTTCTCTGGGGCCGCGGGGAATTCGACGGATGTATAGAGGCAGAGAATCGCGCCCTCGCCCTGTCTGGCCGCCACATCCAGCAGGTGCAGGAGAGGATTGGCTCGTGGTTGGGAACCGCGCTGCGTGACGCTGGCAGGTTCGCGGAAGCGGAGAGGGCGTACGCCTTCGGAGGGTGGGAGGCGACTCTGGACGCTGCCTTCATGGCTGTGCTCACATGTCCCGCTGATACTGCCCTGGCGCGTGCTAAGGAGTTGGAGCAGGAGTGGCATCTCTCGGACAACGTGGTGGGGAGATCGTCGGCGGAGATGATTCTGGGCGCTGCGATGCGTGAGGCTGGGGATGGAATGGGAGCTCTCGCCCATATGCGGGAGGGTGTTCGTATCCTGAAGGAAGGCGGCTACCGTTTCAGACTGGTCAGCGCTCTGATGCACCTAGCTCGAATCGAATACGAGTTGTCACTGCCAGATGCACGAAGGACGCTTGCGGAGGCATTCGATCTCGCCGCTACAGACGGCTACTTCCATCTATTCTGGTGGGACCCTAAACTGATGGCCTTCCTATGCGAGAAGGCCATGGAAGAAGGCGTTCAGCCGGACTACGCCGCGCAACTGGCGCAGCGCCGTCTCAGGATGGGCAGAGCGGAGTCTCTGGCTCGCGCCGAGTCACGCGGCTCGGAGACGTCTGAGCAACGAACCGGCGACGGCCTGCCTCCCGCGGCCCGTGGTGACCAGAATCGGCAGTTAGCGGAGTTACTCGCGGGCTGTGCCGACCCACAGGTCAGGGAATACATCGTTCAGGCTGTCGTGGAGAACGTCGTCTCCTTCGACGGAGTTCGATCCCTTCGGCTGGATCACGGGCTGACATGGCGAGAGATCGAGGTATTCATCGAGTACTACCTTCGACGGACGGTCGCGTCGACGTCGAGCGGAAACCCCCTTCGATTGGACTGTGCGATAAACCTCGGCATTTCGGCACATACGGTGAGGTACCACGTGAGCAACATCCGCGGAAAGCTCGCCTTACCGGCCTCGCTATCGGGCAGAGGAATCCTCGTGTGGGTGCAGCGTCAGGGCTGGCTGCGCGCCGCAGGGTAGGAATCCAGTACCCAAACACAGTACATGGGTCTGGTGTGTCTGGAAGTCCGGCACACTAGTCTACCTCGGATGCTCCTGGTCGTCAGCGACTGGCGGATTTCAGTTGTGGTGAACAAGATCCGGTTCTGTGTGGATCATAGCCACCGAGTGAACATATGTCCCAGCAAGCGATAGTGATCGACCCGATGGATAGCATAGCCATTGCTCTCGCCGATCTGGCCGAGGGGCAAAAGTGCGTCGTGCGTGTTGGGAACACCCTGAGGGAAGTCCGCCTGCGGGACAAGATCCCCTTCGGTCATCGGTTTGCCCTCTACGCCATACCCAGGGGGACGCCTGTGCGCAACGGCGGGGAGGTGATCGGCGAGAGCACCGAGGACATTGAGCAGGGTTCCCTGGTCCAACTGCACAACCTTCCCGTACCCGAATCCAGTACCTGAATCCCGTACCCAGGTCCGGTGCACGGCTTAGACGACCGAGAATAACCTATCTCACTATTGGGTCCCCCCAACAGGAGTAACCCACGATTCGACGTTCAGGTTTCAGCATCACCCAGGTTGAGGCTGTTCTTGTTCGTCCCCCGCACCGATTAGCGGTCATGCGGCAGAGCCGCCGCCACTATCCTGCGTCCGCGGATCCGCCCGCGGAGTCGTCTTCAGTTCAAGCGCATCGGCACGTGGTCGACAGCTGGCCTTTCGCCGATGGGCAACCAGCCAATACAGGTAGGTAATGAGGAGGAAGGTAGTGTCGAAATCTCTGTCCGATCGACAAATCTCGCGTCGTGATCTCTTGAGGGTCCTAGGTCTAGCCGGTTCGGCGGTCGTCGCGGTGCCGATACTCGAGGCCTGCTCATCCCCGTCCCAGCCCGCAACTGGAGCGGCCTCGGCCCCAGCCGCTTCCGGTGCAGCCGCAGCTACCAGTGCTCCGGCTGCCTCCGGTGCCCCTACTAGCGCACCGGCTGCTGCTGCCAGCGCCATCAAGCGGGGCGGCCAGGTCGTCCAGGCGAAGGCATGGACCTACCCGACTTTTGACATCCACACCAGCTCACAGCCTCAGAACTCCGGCTACCACATGATGTTCGACTACCTGCTTCGCTACGAACGGGCCGACCCGAAGAGCAGCAAGTTCTCACTGCAGCCGTCTCTGGCCGAGTCCTGGGAGCAGACGGACCCCAAGACCGTCGTCTTCCACCTCCGCAAAGGGGTGAAGTTCCACGACGGCAGCGACTTCAATGCCGACGTGGCCAAGTGGAACCTGACTGACCTTCGAGATAACCCCAAGAGCTTCGGCAAGACCTACCTTTCAGACGTGGCGACGATTGATGCCCCCGATGCCAATACCCTGAAGATCACCCTGAAAGCTCCCTCGAGTTCCCTGCCCTTCAGGCTGTCGGGGGCCAACTACGGGGTGATGGGGATGATGAGCAAGGTGGCCTACGACAAGCTGGGGGAGGAGGGTTTCGGCAAGGCCCCGGTGGGGACTGGACCCATGAAGTTCAAGCAGTGGATCACCGATGACCGTCTGACCGTAGAGAAGTTCGACGGCTACTGGCGTAACGGCGCCGACGGCAAGCCCCTTCCCTACTTAGACAGCTTCGTGTCGCGCTATGTGCCCGACCTGACCGTCGCGATGGCTGACCTCCAATCGGGACAGTTGATGGCGGCGGAGGATATGCCGACCAACCAGCTGAAGGTGGTCCAGGCGAGCAACCAGCTGCAGCTGATCGAGTGGCCCTGGGCAGGAAGCACCTTCTTCCAGGCTGGTTTCAACGTGACCAAGTCCCCCTTCGACAAGTTGGAGGTGAGGCAGGCAGCCCTGTATGGGATCGACCACGAGGGGATGGCCAAGACCCTGGGATTTGGCTTTGCCACACCCCAATACTACCCGTTCTGGACGCCAGCTATGGCGGGCTACAGCGACAGCGTGGAGAAGTACCAGTACAACCCCGATAAGGTGAAGC
>JAJYKO010000507.1 GCA_021788565.1 Chloroflexota bacterium | reverse complement strand
CCTTCGGCGCAAAGATCCGCGAGGCCAGAGGAGCTTGCTGCGACAGAGAAGCTGGCAGAGACGGCTCAGACGGCTTTCGAGGCCGCGATGGACTCGGATTTCAACAGTGCGCAGGCTCTCGGCGCCCTGTTCGACCTTGCGCGCGACATGAACCGGCTGCGTATACAGGAAGGGTTTCCCGCGGCAGCTCTGCAGATGGCTCAGAAGAAGATGGTGGATCTGGCGGAAGTGCTGGGCCTCAAGTTGGAGGTGGTGCAGCGGGCCGATGCCAGGGATGCCGATCCATACGTGAGTCTCCTGGTGGAGATCAGGAGCAAGCTGAGATCGGCCCGACAGTGGGCCCTCGCCGACGAGGTGAGAGACGAGCTGCGGACATTAGGAGTAACAATTGAGGACAGACCGGAAGGATCGATCTGGAAGTACGAAAAGCGGTAGACGGCCCCAGCCGCCGCGGCGTTCGGAGCCGCCGAGGCGACAGCCGGCTGGCCCGTCGACGCCGAGTGTGGAGATCATCGCTGGGCGGAACGCGGTAAGAGAGGCGCTGCGCGCGGGACGGCGAGTGCGGCGCCTTCTTTACGTCGACGAGATGGCGCGGGATCCGGCTGTAGAGGATGCTGTTCGCATGGCACGGGAGAGCCGCGTTCCGGTTGAGTCCGCCCCGCGCGATCGGCTGGACTCCATGGCTATGGAGCACCAGGGGCTGGTGGCGGTCGTCGCGCCGTACCCATATGCGTCGTGGGGAGATGTGCTGCAGGTAGTCAAGACCGCGGAGCATCCTCCAACCGTTCTGCTATTGGACACTCTGCACGATCCCCAGAACTTTGGCACACTGTTGCGTACAGCGGATGCTCTGAAGGTGGACGCGGTGGTCCTCCCCAAGCACCGATCTGTCCAAGTAACGCCAGCCGTGGTGCGCTCTTCTGCTGGTGCGGTGGAACACCTCCCCGTGGCCGTGGTGCCAAACCTCGTGAGGGCCGTGGAGGAGCTGAAGAAGGCCGGCTTTTGGATTGTTGGCCTAGACATGGATGGCGATCGCAACTACTGGGATCTGGATATGAGTGGCCCCAGCGCGCTGGTGCTGGGGGGAGAAGATCACGGCATTGGCCGGCTCCTGAAAGAGAAGTGCGACTTTCTGGTACGGCTTCCTATGTCGGGTCATGTGAACTCCCTGAACGCAGCGGTCGCCGGCTCAGTTGTGCTCTACGAGATGGCCCGCCAGCGGATAACCAGGGCTGTCACGCTTGAAGCTCGGCCTGTGGCGGAATAGAATGGTTTCGGCGTCTTGATGGGTGATTTTGTCCCATCGATGATGAAAGGAGATCCATCAGTGAAGATTTCTATGATCGGCGCGGGCAGGGTCGGCTCCACGACACTGTACACCCTGCTTCTTGAAGGTGGTATCACCGAGATGGTGATCGTGGATGTCGACAGGCCGCGAGCTGAGGGCGAGGCCCTCGACCTGCGGCACGCATTGTCCCTCACGCAGAATTGCCGGATTTCCGCTGGCGATTACGACGCGACGGAAGGGTCCGACATGGTGATTATCACGGCCGGAATTCCGCGTAAGCCCGGTGATACCAGACTGGATCTGCTAAAGCGGAACACAGAGCTAATGGGGGGAATTTTGGAAGGAGTCCTGAAGTACAACAGCGACACCTTCCTTTTTATGGTTTCCAATCCTGTGGATGTGCTGACGTACCAGGCGCTCAAGACCTCGGGATTCCCCTCTAACAAGGTTTTCGGTCTGGGAACAGTGCTGGATACCACTCGCTTCAGGGCAATGCTCGGCGAGCGGCTAGGGATCTCTCCAGACCAGGTGATGGCCTACATGTTGGGAGAGCACGGAGATAGTATGGTTCCCGTGACATCTCACGCGACCGTGGCCGGGATACCTCTGTCCAAGTTCCCAGGCTACAGCCCGGAGATGGAGGAGGAAGTCGTCACAGCCACCCGGTTTGGCGGAGCCGAGGTGATCAAGCGGAAGGGCGGTACGTTTTACTCCGTGGCGCCATCGATCGCTTCGGTAGTGCGAGCATTCAGGAACGATCAAAAGAAGATTCTGCCTATCTCCTCCCTGATCGACGGGGCTTACGAAGGCTTGGCCGGAATGACGATCTCCTTGCCGTGCGTAGTCGGGAAGAACGGGCGCGAGGCGATCCTGAACCCGCAGATGTCACAGGCCGAGGAAGCGGCTTTCCGTAACTCCTTCGGTGTGTTGAAAGACGCGGCGGCATCTGTCGGTCTGTAGATTGTTATGATGGAGGTACCGCAGGATTGCCAAGCGTACGAGCCAGTGATGTTTCCGACAAGGTTCGGGAGTTGTGTATAGCGGCGGCCTATGAGTTGCCAGGCGACGCTAGGGCCGCCTTTCGTCGCGCGCTTGAGGTGGAAGAATCGCCCCAGGGGAAGGCCATTTTTCAGGAGTTGCTGCGGAACGCGGAAGTAGCCGCCGAAGAGCGAATTCCGTACTGCCAGGATACCGGAATAGCCGTGGTCTTCGTTCGCAAGGGCCCCGGTGTCACTGTCGAGGGTGGGACTCTGACGCGTGCCATCACGGAGGGGGTGAGCAGGGGCTACACCGATGGGTACCTGCGGGCGAGTCTGGTGGCGGAGCCACTATTCGAGCGAAAGAACACAGGCGACAACACGCCTCCGATCATCCATTTCGAGGAAAGCGAAACGGATGAGCTGGTAATCACGGTGGTTCCCAAGGGCGCGGGAAGTGAGAACATGAGCAAGGTTGTGATGCTCACCCCCTCCGCCGGCTGGGAAGGAGTGAAGAGAGAGGTCGTGGATGCCGTGACTCGCGCAGGCGCAAACCCGTGTCCGCCCATTGTGGTGGGTGTGGGCGTCGGAGGTAACCTGGAGAAGTGTGCGCTGCTGGCGAAGAAGGCGCTGATTCGAGATGTCGGCGAGCCGAACCAAGATCCACGTGTAGCCGCGCTGGAGGTGGATCTGCTTGAGGCGATAAACCGGACCGGCATTGGCCCCCAAGGGTTGGGTGGCACCGTCACCGCGCTGGCGGTTCACATCGAGACATTTCCTACCCACATAGCGGCGTTGCCGGTGGGCATCAATATCGGATGCCACGCCTATCGCCACAAGACCGCGGTGTTGCTGCGAGGTGAGAGCCATGTCTGAGGCGATCAGAGTCAGCCTTCCTCTTGGCCGGGCTGAGGCGAAGGCGCTCAGGTCCGGCGACCGCGTTTTATTGAGCGGGAAGATGCTGACGGGGCGGGACTCAGCCCACAAGCGGCTGTGGCAGTTGGCAGTCGACGGCAAGGATCTGCCCATCAGCATTCAAGATCAGACCATCTACTACACCGGACCCACACCTGCGCCTCCCGGAAGGCCGATCGGCGCGGCCGGCCCCACCACCAGTTCCAGGATGGATAAATATGCTCCCCTCTTGATGGACAAGGGACTGCTCGGAATGGTCGGCAAGGGTCTGCGGGGAGCGGAGGTGAAGGAGGCCATCGTGAGAAACGGCGCCGTTTATTTCGGCGCGACGGGTGGCAGTGGGGCCTTGCTGTCCAAGTGTATCAAGTCAGCTGAGATTGTGGCATACCCCGACCTTGGCACCGAGGCCGTCAGGCTTATCGAAGTGGAGGATTTTCCTGCGATCGTCATCATCGATAGCAGCGGAGAAGACCTCTACGAGACAGGGCCAAAGAAGTATGCGAGAAGCTAGCGAGTAGCCTGCCGCGATCCGGTGGGTTCAAGAACAGCGGTTGGAGGGAACCGGCCATGGCTTACAGAGTAACACTAATTCCCGGGGACGGAACCGGCCCCGAGATAGTGGAGGCAACCAGACGTGTTCTGGAGGCGACAGGGGTTCAGTTCGACTGGGACGTTCAGGAAGCTGGCGTAGACGTACTTGAGAAGTACGGGACTCCTCTTCCGGATAGCGTGATCGAGTCTGTCAAGAGAAACAAAGTTGCCCTAAAGGGGCCCATCACCACGCCCATCGGCAAGGGCTTCAGAAGCGTTAACGTCGCGCTTCGTAAGAGCCTCGGCCTATATGCCTGCCTCAGACCCTGCAAGAGCTACCCCGGTGTCCGGAGCCGATACGACAACGTCGACCTGGTGATCGTGCGAGAGAACATGGAAGACCTCTATGCGGGCGTGGAGTTCGCCAAGGGCTCCGATGGCGCGAAGAGGCTAATAGAGCTAGCAGCCGAGACGGGTGCCGGTATCATCGCACCCGACTCCGGGATCAGTATCAAGTCCATCTCCGTGACCGGCACCAGGCGTATCGCAAAGTATGCCTTCGACTATGCTCGTGCCAACCACCGACGGAAGGTGACGGCGGTCCACAAAGCGAACATCCTCAAATTCACTGATGGTCTGTTCCTGCAGGTAGCCACAGAGGTCGCGAAGGAGTACCCGGATATAGAATTCGACGATCGCATCGTCGACAACATGTGCATGCAGCTGGTGCAGAAGCCGGAACTTTACGATGTGCTGGTCCTGCCCAACCTCTTTGGAGACATCCTTTCGGATCTTGCGGCGGGCCTTGTCGGAGGGCTGGGCGTAGCGCCGGGCGGCAACTTCGGTGAGGAGGGCGTCGCCGTGTTCGAGCCGACTCACGGCAGTGCTCCCAAGTATGCGGGCCAGAACAAGATGAATCCATCAGCGACGATTCTGTCTGGGATGCTGATGCTGAGACATCTGGGTGAGCGTGATGCAGCTGACCGGTTGGAGAGAGCGTTTGCGGCGGTTGTGGCCGAGGGTAAAGATGTTACCTACGACATGAAGCCGAATCCCGCCGATCCCACGGCGGTCGGCACTTCCGAGTTTGCGGATGCCATCATCAGGAGAATCGAGGAAGCGTAGCGCAGACACAACGTAGCCAGCAGCCCCGACGGCGGGGCTGAACCTTCCCCATAGTCATCTGCAGTGTTTTGCATTGTGCAGAGTTTCGGTCCCTGCTTCCGGTAGGGAGATGAGATGGGGGTAACAGCGATGAAGCTGGAAGAAATGGCCTCGGGAGCAGTTCAGCTGCTCAACGTTTGCAGCTGGCGATCTGTCTGGGACTTCGATGCGCCTGGGATCAGCCGGCGGGTGCAGCTGGAGCGCCTACACTATGCCATCATGCAGGCACTCCAGGGCTGCGCGGAACCCGGATGCGACGTGGAGCTGAACTATGTTCTG
>JAJYKO010000506.1 GCA_021788565.1 Chloroflexota bacterium | reverse complement strand
CCGCGGGCTGCTGGCTCGCGTAAGCTGGCGGCCGGATAGAAGTATCCTCCATCCAGGCCATGCGCGAGCGCGTGGCTACCGCGCCCAGCGTCTTGCCAGGAATCCGCCTCCCAGGACCGCAAACCCTGCGAGTGTCAGGAGCATTACAGTAGTCCCTGACCCAGTGGGAGGCTGACCGGTGTTTGGTAGCGCTCCAGGTGTCGCAGACGATGTTGCCGCGGGGCTTGTAGCCGCAGAAGTGGCTGAAGGGCTAGCCGTGGCTGTCGTCGTAGCTGTTGCGGGTGCAGTTGTCGTGGTCGACGAAGGTATCGCAGTAGCAGTGGCGGTTGTCCCTGCCGTCGCCGTTCCGGATGGGGTGGCTGTCTGGGCAAAGGCGGGCACTAGCAGGAATAGGAACATAGCGACCGCTGCCAGACCCAGGGCCGCGGTCATCCCGAACGTTCTCTTCATTGGCTTGACTCCTTGTCGTTGTCTAGTACTGTTGTTCTCCGCTCGTCGAGGAGCAACTGTTGGCCAGCAGCCAGACCGCCCGTCGCATTCGCACGACGCGTGCCCGCATTTTCCTTAGTGGAAGGTTCACGAAGCTGCCTCCTTCGGGCAGGGCTTTCTCAAAGTCGGCCGTGATGGCGTTGGCCGGATCGTCATTCCCGCGTAGGCGGGAATCCAGGGGCTGCCCCGCTGCCACATCACGGGTGGGTCCCCGCTATCGCGGGGATGACGAGGGGGGGCGGGGATGACGAGGGGGGCGGGGATGAAGAGGGGAGCGGGGATGACGGCAGAGGATGTTACAGCTGCCTCACGACAATGAGAAAGCCCTGCTCCTCCAGGGCTGGCGCGGTACTCGCCGTGCGATATCGTATATACTGAGGGTGATCGCTGTGGTGTGGTGACTGTCGGGACAGCGGGTGGAGGTAGCAGCCGCGGGAGGGTACGTCCGTGGGAGGTTTGGGGTGCGGATGCGGGCTCATCGCCGCTTTTCTCGCGTTGGCGACTGCTCTCCCTTTTCTAGGCTGGGCTAACTGGATTCTGACGCTACCGGCGGCAATTCTGACGATCATCTTCAGCGTGGTCGGCCTCCTCACTGACAGCCGGAGAGACACGGCTGCTGTGGGGCTCGTCCTGGGGGTAACGACGCTGTTCTGGGCGCTATTCCGCCTCGCGCTGGGCCACGGGGTGTTCTAGTATGGGAGCTCCCCGTAAACAACCCTGCCGCCGACTACGGTGGCTTCGATCTGGGTTTCCAGGAGCAGCTCCGGCGGCCCGGCGAACGGGTCTTTTGAAAGTATCGCGAAGTCCGCGAGCTTGTTTGGCTCCAGCGATCCTTTGATAGACTCCTCGTGCGAGGCATACGCCGCTCCCAGGGAGTACGCCTTGAGGGCTTCCGGCAGCGTTAGTTTCTGTTCGGGATGCCAGCCGCCTTCCGGCAGTCCGTCCGGCGTTTGCCTGGTAACGGCCGCGTACAGCCCGAGCATCGGGTCGATCTTCTCCACGGGAGAGTCCGAGCCGAAGGCAAGCGGCGCCCCGGCGTCTAGCGCCGTACGCCAGGCGTACGCCCGCTGGTTGCGTCCGGCCCAGTACCTTTCGGCCACTCGCCAGTCGGCCGTCGCGTGGCTAGGCTGCATCGATGCGATCACCCCGGAAGCCCCCAGACGCTTAGCGTCCCCGGGACCCAATAGCTGGACGTGCTCTATCCTCTGGCGGAGGCCGGCCGCCTGCCATGCTCCCGCGGTCTCGGTGTAGACGTCGAGCGCGACTCGATTAGCCGCATCCCCAATGGCGTGGACGGCAGTCGCGATGTTCGCCTCGGCCGCTCTCAGGACGAGGTCTCGGAACTCCTCGCGCGATATCGTCTGAATGCCCAGGTAGTCGGAGCCGGTGAAAGGTTCGAGCATGTGGGCGGTCTGAGATCCCAGCGCGCCGTCCAGGAAGAGCTTCAAATGGCCGAGCCTGATCCACTCATCCCCG
This sequence comes from Chloroflexota bacterium, assembly GCA_021788565.1. The sequence goes on along the minus strand of JAJYKO010000506.1, from coordinate 3,209 downwards.
AAGCCGGTTCGCAGCCCCAGGTCGATGGCACGGTTCAACCCGTCTTTCCAGAGGTGACAGCAGACCCGCAGGGTGAGCTGGCCGCGGGATCGCAAGTCCTGGAGGGCGCGGAACGTCGCGGCCTCCTCGAAGCTCTGGAGGCCGGTTAGCCCCTTGCTCGCGGCAATCCTCAGAGCGCTGGCCACCGCTGCCTCGCACTGCGTCGCAGACGGCGGGGGTACGGCCTTGAACATGAGCCCCCTGGCTCCCTCTCTGAGCACTCCGGTGGGAATGCCGTTTCCCGGTTCACGGACGATCTCGCCATCGGGCGGATCATGAGTCTCGGCGCCGATCCCGGCTATCTCCAGGGACCTGGAGTTGACCCAGAGCGCGTGCAGATCCTTGCTGGCCAGAAGCACGGGGTTATCCGGCGCCACCCTGTCCAGGTCGTACCGGGTCGGCAGGCGCCCGAAGAGGTTACGGTCCCAGCCGCCGCCCTGCAGCCATTCGCCAGGCCTGGCTCGCAGCGCGGCGGCGTGCACCAGGTTGAGGGCCTCAACCACAGAGGAGGTTCCCTGGAGATCCACCTGAGCGAGGGCGAGTCCGAAGCTGAGAAGGTGCAAATGTGCGTCGATCAGCCCGGGGATGACGGCGCGCCCCCCCAGGTCAACCAGCCGCGAGCCGGGGCCCACCAACGGATCGACGTCTCGAGCGCGCCCCACCGCGAGGATGCGGTCGCCGCTTATCGCCATCGCCTCGGCGAAGGGATTCCGATCGTCCACCGTGTAGATCCGTGCGTTGGTGAGAACCAAGTCCGCTGGCACGAGCAGCTCCTCGTGGCCGCGCGTCGTCGCTTTCGGCGGCCAGCGACACGATTGTAGCACAGCCCCAATCGCAGTCGGGCTTGACGGGTCCGAGTTTGCTGCTAAGATGAACCACTCCGGAAGGTCACATTTTCTCGATAGTGGAGTTGCATAGATGGCGAACCTGAACGATACCCTGGTGATCAACCGAATGGAGCTGCGAAACCGCCTCGTTCTTCCGCCCATCACCGGCTGTTTCGGCAGCACCGACGCCGAAGTCACGGACGCGAGCCTGGGCTTCTACGTGCAGCGGTCCCGCGATGTGGGGATGGTGGTGGTGGAGGCCACGACCGTGCGCCCCGATGGCCGCATCAACCCCCGCAGCCTGGGCCTCTGGAGCGATGCCCAGATGGAGGGGATGTCCCGGCTTGCCAGCGCCATCAAGGGGGAGGGAGCGGCGGCAGTGGTGCAGCTAAACCACGCGGGAGCTCGCGCTGTCCCGATTGAGGGCGGCATTCGAGGCGCCTCGCCATCCGGTGTGGCCTTCCGTCCAGACGTGGAGCCGACCGTGCTGAGCGTGAGCCAAATAGGCGAGATCACCAACGATTTCGTGGCCGCGGCGGTGCGAGCCCGAGAAGCTGGCTTCCAGGGGGTGGAGGTGCACGGAGCGCACTTCTATCTGCTCAGTCAGTTTCTCTCACCCCTGACCAATCACAGGGAGGATCGCTACGGGGGAAGCGCGGCCGGAAGGGCGACCTTCTCCGTCGAGGTTGTTCGCGCCATCCGAGAGAAGCTGGGAGCCGACTTCCCCATACTCTTCAGGCTGAACGCTGTGGAGATGATCGAGGGCGGACAGACGGCTGAAGACGCGCAGGTGGTCGCGCGACTCCTTCAGGAGGCTGGGGTGGACGCCATGCACTCCTCCCTGGCCGCGACGGCAGCCTTCAAGGAGATCGACGGGAAGGCCTACCTGCAGTCGGGCTCTGCCCTGCCCAAGGACAAACCGAAGGGGGGAGCCATACAGTACGCCAGTGTGGTGAAGAAGGCCGTGCAGGTACCGGTGATAGCAGTGGGGAAGATCGGAGCCCGGGAGGCACGAGCGGCGGTGCAGGATGGGATGGCGGACATGGCAGCCATAGGGAGGCAGATGATCGCCGATCCCAAGGCGGCCGGCAAGATCCTCTCTGGGAGGGACGAGGAGATCGTGCAGTGCAAGGAGTGCTTGAGCTGCTTCAACTCCATAGGCAAGGGGATGCCGATCGTCTGCTCCACCAACCGGAACGTGACCGGTACGCCCGAGTACAGCAGGGCGGTGGCGGGCTGAGTAGTCCATCCGGCAAATCGACATCACGTTTGTAGCCGCGGCCTTTAGGCTGCCCGTCCTCGTGGGGGCAGACGTTCGCGAACCAACGAGGCCACGCGCGCCCATGAAGGGCGCGGCTACGAGGAGCCGTGAACTTACCGCCGGGCGGTACTCGAGGCGGAGAGGGGCCTGGATCATACTAGATCCAGGCCCCTCTATTTGGTGTGGTTCACCTTTAATCGTATGTCACTCGTACTCCAACTAATGGACTGTCATCAACCACTTTGCTCACTTTTCATGCCGCTGTAATGTTTCTGCACTACTGTGTGCGTCGTTGATGTCAACCCCGTGAATCTACTGACGAAACTGAAACTGCACGTGATTTTCATCAGGAAACAATTGTGTCAGATTCTCGTTGTAGTAGATGGGTGTGGATCGCGGGCTTATCCCATGATGGACGCGATGAGCCGTCGCCCGCATCTTGTCATCGGGGTTGCGGGGAGTTGATCGTGAAGGACTCCACCGATCTGATGGTTAGTTCCGTTCGCTCTCCCCTGCCATGAAAGTTCGTCGTCCACGGGGGAGGTGATGCCGTTGCGGATGCGTTAGGAATCTGACCTCGGACGCGAAGCACTCGCTTTCGGCGCCGAGACTCAGCGTCCTCGTCTCGGCTGAAGAAGGGTCTTCAGCCGTGAATCACGACAATCCGCCAACTACAGAGGAAAGGATAATTGAGACTATGAAGCGACTGATTATCGCAGTGGCCCTAGCGCTGGCCGTGGTAGTGGCCGTCGGATCAATTGCCTACGCGGGCCAAACCACCACCGGGAATGGTGGCCCCAGTGGCCCCCACTACAATCTGAACATCATAGGCGTACCGAAGGACAAGACCGCAGACATGACCGGGGCCAACGGCCACACTATCTTTGTACCGCTCTCAGGCGGTACAAAGATCGAGCTCACAGAGGGTGATTTCCAGGTGTTGGACGCCAATGGCACTGACGGGCCGGCTATCTTCCAGCTGCCCGCTGCTGATGCTACCAACACCGGCACGACTACTTACTCCGTGTATGCTCGAGCCCTTGGGACGCCCGGAGGGTCATCCTCGACCCAAACCTGCTTCA
>JAJYKO010000505.1 GCA_021788565.1 Chloroflexota bacterium | reverse complement strand
CAAATGCCCGCCATCCTGGCATATTGGAACCTCTTCCGCGGCCTTGCTTCGCGGTCGAAGAGCCTCTCTCGCTCATTTCTTCTCCGTCCGGTAGTCCGTCCAACCTCGCGGTCCACTCCGGTGGGGACGGCGCGCAACTAGATGGACAGGATATCGTGAGAAATCACTGGCGCAATCGCCTCACCGTCCTTCAAGGAACAGACGGGCCGGAGGCCCCCGTCTCTTTGGTGCATGCCAGCATAATGTAAGCGCCTTCTCCCCTGACGTCTCGTTCGTAGAATCGTCCCAGCAGCGCCCTCTGCAGCCCTACCCCGGGCTTATTCGGGAAGAGTATCCACCGCCCAGTCATCTTCCGTACAAGAACAGATGGAGCGCTCACGTAGTGGCTCAGGTCAAAGGCGCGATGGGCACTGGGCGAGAAGTAGTACTGCCACTCTTTGACCTTTAGTCCGCTCTTCGCCAGCCTTTTCTGCCACTCCTCCGGAGGATAGTAGTGGTAGTGGTAGGAGATGTGGGTCATCCAGCGCCCATAGAGTCGCCCCAGCGGGGCAAGCCCTATGGAGCGGAAGAGCGTAGACCCAAGAAGGAACCGTTCGTAGTTGGGGCTGGGCACAGTCGTGGCGAAAAAGCCTCCGGGCTTCAGCACCCTCGCGATCTCGCCTAGCGCGGCATCAAGATCGGGGATGTGCTCCAGCACGCAGTTACTTATCACACTGGCGAAGCTCTCGTCGGGAAACGGCAGATCGCATGCGCTGGCTACCCGCAACTCCCCGTAGACGCCCCATTTCTTCGCATCCGCCAGCGCTACGGGTGACGGATCTATCCCGACATCGACCCCATCCGGAAAGAGCACCGAGGCAAAGTGACCGTCCCCTGCACCGACATCGAGGATCGGATGCTCAAACCTGTAGTGCGACAGCAAACGGCACTCCACCGAGCGAAGCAGAGCGCGGTGGAGAGGCAGAGCCACGAGATGAGGCCGGAGATAGTCCTTTGACATTGCAGTAGTTCTTGATGCTTGTTCTTCGAGCTATCCCTGAAAGGGGTGCGCGCCTCAGGATAGTATCATGGCTCCTAATGGCTTATCAACAACGCCTGTTTGAGGGCAAAAGAAGCATCGTGGTGAGTTGCCGCCTCCCTATGCTACACTCGAACAACCGTTTCCGTATTCTCAGTACGTGCAGGTGACAAGCTTGAAGATCCTGATGGTGGTTACCTACTACGAGCCTCACGTAAGCGGGCTTACCATCTACGTCGAGCGCATTGGCGAAGAGTTAGCCAGACGAGGCCACAAGGTCACGGTGATGACTTCTCGCCATCTCCCGGGATTGCCCCTGAGGGAGAACATCCGTGGCGTGGACGTCATTCGATTGCCGGTAGCCTTCAGGGTCAGCAAGGGCACGATTATGCCTTCTCTTCCCGTGGACGCGTTCCGCCTCGTTAGGCAGAACGACGTAGTGCACATGCATCTCCCGTTGGTCGAGTCTCCGTACATCGCCGCAGTAGCCGCACTACCTCCGCGCAAACGAAGTGTCATCACGTACCACTGCGACATCCAGTTACCGACGACTCCCACCGCCAGCATCATCGTGGGAGTTCTCAACAGACTCCACTGGCTGGCGGGGAAGCAGGTGGGTGCATTGGTCACCTATACGAAGGACTACGCCTCCCACTCGCGCTACCTTGCCCAGTTTCCCGGCAAGGTGTCCACCATCTATCCGCCCATCATGATTCCTCCACCCGACCTGGAAGCAGCCGCCGCCTGGCGCAAGGAGTTGGGCCTTGAGGGCTTTCGACTGATCGGCTTTGCCGGGAGGTTCTCCGAGGACAAGGGAGGCAACTACATTCTTGACTCGGTTCCTAAGGTGTTGGAAGCGATTCCGAACGCGCGGTACGTGTTTGCGGGCGAGTACAAGAAGGTGATCGGCGAGAATTTCTTCGAGAAAGTGAAGCCACTCGTCGAGCGACATCGGGAACGCCTGATCTTCCTCGGAGAACTCCACGGGCAGAAGCTCTCCAACTTCTACAGCATGATCGACGTGCTCACCCTACCGAGCGTCAACTCAACCGAGTCCTTTGGCATGGTGCAGGTGGAGGCAATGCTGTGCGGGACTCCCGTCGTCGCCAGCGACATTCCCGGCGTGAGAGAGGCAACCCGCGTGAGCGGGATGGGAATGACGGTACCGCCACGCGACTCCAAGGCTCTCGCGGCAGCCCTAATCCAGGTGCTTCAGCACCCGGAGAAGTATGCGACCTCCAGAATCGATCTCGCCAGAAGTTTCAGCGTCGGCCAAAATGTGGACTTCTACGAGAAGCTGTATGCCGGGGCAGCGAAACCCGGGCGCTGAGCGTCCGCTGGGGCTGTCTCCGTTTCGAAATTCACTGAGGAAACCGATAGCTTACAAAGAGGAGCTGGCCGCGATCCTCTCCCCTCTTCTCCTCTTCAACTCCTCCCGGCAGAAACGCCTTGATGGTGCTCAGCTCTCCCAGCCTTTCCGGCAAGAAGACGAATACACTTCGGTACGAGGGGTCAACGAAAGTGGGAGGACCATTGAGAGGGTCCTTCACGTCGACGCCTCGGATGCCCCTGTCGATAAAGGGAATGGTGGCGAAGTCTAAGTACATCCTCGGTGCTCCGAAGAAGTAGACGCGATAATCGTCGCCCAAATCCCTCAGATACCAGGCCATCTCCGTCGCCACCTCTGTGTTTGGCCCACCGTAACCTTCCGTACGTTGTTTGGAGTAGTCACCAAAGTAGAAGGCAACGCTGACGATTGCAGCGACGCCCACCAGACTCATCAGGAGGATGGTCTCACTCCTTGGAGAGAAGGACAGGATCTGCCTCGCCCACCCTGACACCTTCACCATCCCCACCGTCACGAGAATGCTGACGATGGGAGAGAGTATCACCAATCGCATGCTGCTCGGTGGGTTTTCGGTCAGAAACGCGCCAAAGAAGAGCGCCAGCCAGTAGGAGGAAGCCAGAATGAAGTACCGCCTCTGTCGCATGCGCCACGTGGCGTAGGCGAGTCCAGGAACGAAGAACACGGCGCTGAAGAAATCCAGCAGCGGGATACCAGGATGGTACCAGTACACCTTGTCGGGATAGTAGTTGAAGGCCAGTATGGATCGAAGCGCTTGCTCAGTGAGCACCGCGACAGGGCTCCTTCCCAACGCGAGTTCACGGGTGTACCACCCAGACTGGAATATCCCCACCTGATTGGTCCTGGCCATGTAGACCTCGGGGTGAACTGTACAGAAGGTCAGATAAGGGAGCGCCACCACGAGTGCGACCAGCGCCATCATCGCCAGATTGCCCTTGCGTCTTGCCAGAGATGCGCGATCGACAACAGCCAGGTAGAGGAGATACACCGTGACCAACACAGGTACCAGACGTGCCCCGAAGTAGAAGTACTGGGTAAGCCCAAGGAAAACGCCAGCAGCGGAGAACCAGCCGGCACGTCCGCTCTCCATCCCCTGGAGCAGCAGGAAGAGTATCGCGACGATGAAGAGCGAGTCCCCCACCTGCGCGGAACCGAGCCGGCTGTAATGAATCTGGAAGTGATAAGAGGCGAAGATGACGGTAGCCGCAATGGCCAGAGTGATGCCAAACAGCCTTCTGACGAGCAGATAGCAGAAGCCAACGGCCATCGTGCCCAATACTACGGACAACATTCGCAGGCCAAATACGCTGTCCCCGAAAATGCGAAGCGACACCGCTTGGAAGAAGAAGAAGAGGTTGGGTACGGTGAACCAGCCCACGCCGAAGATGTCCTTGCTGCGGCCCTCCAGTATGGCCACGGCGGAGAGACCCTGGCTGCCCTCGTCTCCGCCGAAATTCGCGGGCAGACTACCCACGAACAGGCCTCGAAGCAAAAGAGCCGCCACCAACAGCGACACCAGGACCGCCACCTCGAGCATCATCGCCTTGCTGGCTCGAATACCTGTCAGCCAGCGCCCGGGATTCGGTAGGTGCCCTGGAAGAGACGGTGCGGCGACCAAAGTAAAGATCGATACGGCCCAGACCACCATGACTGAGTAATGATCTGCTCCATCAGGTAGCGACCTCGTTCGCTGGATTATCCAGAGGGAGCCGAAGATAGCAACCGAGTACAACCCAGCGCGCAGCGGTTCTCGTTCCACAAAGTCGATCAAAATGCCCCAGAGCGAATTCGCAGCCGGCGACTCCTTGAACTCGGACCCGACCTCTATGGTCCTCACAAGGAGCACGAGGCAGATGATGCTGACCACGTAGAGCGTGATCCCGTCCCACAGGTAGTCAGGGAGGCGAGCGAAATAGTACTGACCGCCGAAGGCGAACAGCAGCACGAACAAGAAGAGAAGGCATGATTTGCGTGGACAGATAGCGCGCCTACGTCCGGATCGGGCGGCACTTTCCCCATCACGGGCATTCGCGTTTCCGTCACGTCTCAACCCCACAGGATCGGCCTTGAGGCCACCAGGCTCAGGCGTGCCAGCGTTGCTCAGCGTCGGACGATCGACCATCCAGCATCTCCCATGGTGCGTAGGACACGGTCCACCATTCTAGCACCTAAGTTGCTGGAAGAATCATGTTCGCGCCCATCGGTGTCGGCTCTCAACAACACTGTCGTTAACAATGCACGGGAACTCGGGCACGGTGCAAACATCTTGCGAAACACTCGTGTCGCCGGGAGAATATGTGTCGACTGTCCAAGGCGGGATCGCGGCGGTGGAGGGAAGCCGTCTCCGCGTCGATCAGCGGGTCGACCGACCGTAGGCATCGGTCTCTCCATGATAGACTTCTTGATGGGCACTACCCCCCGTTGCCTTGCCAATTCGAACCGCGACGTCGTACCCTATCTTGTATGTGACGGCACGCCGCTACCTGCGAGACACGAGCATGTCGCCCGTGAAGTTGATGGAGACGAGGGCCCCGGCACTTGCTCGCCCGGAATTCAAGCTCAATCTTGAGCATCCACGTCCGCTGGGTCCTTCTGGCCGCCGTCGCAGCGGCGAGCGCAGCGATATGGTGGGTCACTTTCACCAGGGTTATGTGGCTGCCTGCCTTCTACGACGTGCCCCACCTGGACGTCCCGAAGCTCCTCGGCCTCAGCACGACCTCCATGACCGGTTTCTCGCTAGCGGTGGTGGCCGAGATACTGCTTTACCTATTGGCTTTCTGGGCTGTTTTGCCCTTGCGGAGCTCC
>JAJYKO010000504.1 GCA_021788565.1 Chloroflexota bacterium | reverse complement strand
CGAGACGCCGCGACGAGGGCGTTGATCCCGTCCTCTGGCGAAACGCCCGCGTGCGCCGCGCGCCCCCGAAAGATGGCCTTGATGGCGTGGTAGGCGGGGGCGGACGTGATGATCGTTCCCACCGGCGCGGCCGCGTCCAGGGTGAAGCAGACGGAGGATCGAAGCGTCGTGGTGTCCAGCGCCTTGGCCCCGGTGTGGGCGCCCTCCTCGCCCCAGGTCAGCAGCAGCTCCAGGTTCGGGCGGGGCGCGCCTGCCGCCTCGACGGCCCGGACCCCCTCCAGTATGGCGGCGATGCTGGCCTTGCAGTCGGCCCCCAACACCGTGTCATCCGAGCCCCACACCGCCCCGTCGCGGATCACTGGCCGGATGCCGCGGCCCGGCTGCACGGTATCCGTGTGCGCGTTCAGGGCGATCGTGGGGGCACCGGGGCTCGACCCATCGAGGCGAGCCACCAGGTTGCCCGTGGACGGACCGGTGTGGTCGTTCGAGACCTGGAAACCCATTTCGGCGAGCTTCGCCTCCAGCACCGCGGTTACCGCTGCTTCCTCGTGGGTCGGCGAGTCGATCCGCACCAGTTCCACGAACTCGTCCACCACGCGCTGCTCGGATACCTCTGCGTAAGCTGCCATCTATGTCCTCCTTTCCGCACCATCGCCCATCCATCTCCGACGAGTGTAGCAGGAAGAACTACGCGCAACAAAGGGGCCACCCCACCCACCTCAGCCCCCCGCCATCGCGATCAGCGCGATCCCCACCGCGATCAAGATCGATCCCCCTGTCTTCGCCCGCCCGTAGGACTCCTTCAGCAGAACCGTCCCCATGGCGGCTCCGATGACCACCCCGAACTCCCTGGCCGCGGCCACGTAGCCGACGTGGCTCATCGTCATGGCGAACAGCACCATGGTGTAGGTAAACACCACCAGAAAGCCCACCGCCAGGATGGAGCGCGCATTCAGCCGCCACTCGGCCCGCACGGCCGCCCACCCCCTCGTGGCCAGAACGAACGGCGCATACAGCAGACCGTACAGAACGCTGAACAGATACATGTAGACGAACGGCTCCGCGTAAGTCACTCCTACCTTGTCCACCGTCGAGTAGACGGAGATCAGCACCCCCGTAAACAGCGCGGCACGGGTGGCACTTGTCCGGATGGAGAGCAACGGGGCCAGCAGACCCCGCCACGACAGCTCCCGAAGGTGAAGGACGTACACGCCGCCCACCACCGCCAGTATGCCGGCAAGGCCGGTTGCGGTTGGATGTTCTCCGAGGAAGAGGGCGGCCCACACCGGCACCAGCAGCGGCCCGGTGCCGCGCGCCAGGGGATACACAAGGGACAGGTCCCCCACGGAGTAGCCCCGCGCCAACCCCGCGAAGTAGAAGGCATGGATCACGCCCGAGGCCGCGATGGCGAGCCAGGCTTCCCGAGGAATGGGTTGCCGGCCGGCCATGAACACGAAGGCCGGGAAGTAGATGACCACGCTGGCCAGCCCGAACAGCAGGACGAAGGACGCCTTATCCTTTGCCCGCTTGAAGAGGAAATTCCAGGTCGCGTGCAGCACCGCGGCCGCCAGAACAAGCGCCAGAGCGAGGCCAGTCACGGCATCACGTCCCGATCTATGCTACGGCTCCCCTGTGCATTGTAGTGCACTCGCCAGGCGTCCGCTCTGGCCTCCTGAACCAAAGCCAGGATGAAACCCGCGGGGTCTCGGGGATCACGGCGCGCCAGTTCACTACTACGGGCCAAAGACCCCGCGGGTTTGGTCGCCGCTTTACTTTAGGATGCGCCCCCCTCCCGTCACTCCCGCTCATCATCTGTGAACTCTCACCTTTCTCGGGCTAGACGTCGTTCTGATCCATGCAGGCCACGAAGCACGCGCCACAGCCGGCACAGCAGTCTATCTCCAGGTAGACCGTCCTTTCCATCGACCTCATCTTCTTTCCCCGACCCAACGGGGCTGGGTGCCGGCGGGATCGCTCGGTAGCGGGCGGACCAGGAAGCGGGGTGGGTTCTTCGCATGACGATGCTGTCGCTGGAGCTGTGTGCCTTGATCGCGGACAGCGTATTGAACGGGCTGAAACTGGAGACATCGGATCTCGCCGGCAGGTTCGGGGTGACGCGAGACGGGATCAACAAGTTCAGGTATCGGGTGAAAGCGGCTGGCGGGTGGTTCACGGAACTTGCCATGTCGACGTGCCTGGAGTGCGGGCAGCCGATGTTCGTTCCGGTCAACAGCAGGCATCACGCGCGGGCGCTGCATCAGGAGTGCCGGGCTGCGAGACACCGGGCGTTGAACGCCCGGTCGCTGGAGCGATTGCAGGCGGAACGCGGCGACGTGGTGATGCGCAACATCGTCAGGAGGCAAGCGGCCTGGCAGCAGGGGGCTCGGCCCCCCGGAAGGCAGCGGCAGGGCCGCTTGGGTCCGATACACCTGACCGTGCCAAAACGGAACAATCGCGCTACAATGTAGACGGTCCCAGTCAACGGGGTGACCCGCCATCAAATACCCGCGACGGTCAAAACCCTGTAGGGGCCGGCAGGGCCGCCGGCCCGCTGTACGCACCGCCGAAATGCCAGATCTTCCACGACAGACGTCATATCGCCGCGCCTGCGGCGAAGCCCTCGTGCACAGCCTCCATCCCTCGGCGGGCTTTGACGCAATCGCCGACTACGTGTACCTCGAACGGCGCCTCGGCCAGAGCTTCGCCCAACGCCCGATCGGCTCTGGAACCAGTCGCTATAACCACAGTGTCCACGCCAGTCAGCTTCTCGAACAGGCCCGCTCGGTCGTACGAGACTTCCTCTTCCCCGATGGCCGTGACGGTAGCGAGGGTGATGATGTTCACGCCCAGGCTTACCAGCTTGTCGAGGAACGGCTCGCGTGCACGGGCGCCCATGTCGAGCGCCACGTCGGGAAGCATCTCCAGGATCGTCACGCGGGAGCCGCGCTCGGCGAGGTATTCCGCGGTCTCGCATCCAACCTGGCCACCACCTATCACGACGACGGTGTATCCAGCCCGCGCCTTGCCTGCCAGCACGTCCCATGAGCGCACCGCAAGCTCTGCCCCCGGCACCCGCAGGGCCATCGGTTGAGCGCCTGTTGCGACAATGACGGCATCGGGGCCGATCTCCCGAATCTTCTTCGGGGTGACGTCGCTGCCGGTGTGCACGTCGACTCCCAAGTGCTCCACCCTGTGGCTCAGGAAGCGAACCAGACCATAGATCTCCTCCTTGCCGGGCGCGGCGCCGGCCAGGAGAAACTGACCGCCCAGCTGCGAGCCCCGCTCATGCAGCTCCACTGAGTGCCCCCGCTGCCGGGCCACCCACGCGGCCTCCATGCCGGCGATGCCGCCGCCCACGACCAGTACCCGCTTCTTAACTCGAGCTGGCGCCACGCGGATGTACTGTTCGCGGCCGGCGGCCGGGTTGACGAGACAAGCGATGTCGAGCTGAGCTTGCAGGCGGTCCGTGCAACCCTGCAGGCAGGCGATGCACGGAGTGATTTCGTCCACCCGCCCGTCACGGGCCTTGTTCGGCAGTTCCGGGTCGGCAATGAGCGCGCGGCCCATGGTGATGCCGTCTGCCTTCCCTTCGGCGAGTATCTTCTCGGCCAGCAAGGGATCGTTGATGCGGCCGACGGCGAACACCGGCACCGAGACCTTCTCCCTGATGCCGGCCGCCAGAGGGACGTGGATCCCTCTCGGAAACATCATGTATAGGTTCGTCATGTAGGCGGTCTCGATCGTACCGGCGGAGACATCGATCGCATCCACACCGCCTTCCTCGAGCCACCCAGCTATCTGCTGAGCGTCCTCCAGGCGAAGCCCGCCCTCGACAAACTCGTTGGCCGTCAAGCGGCAGAGAACGGGGAACTCGTCTCCTACCTCAGCGCGCACCCGCTTAAGGATCTCCAGCCCAAATCGGGCCCGCGCCCGCGGGCTTCCGCCGTATCCATCCTGACGCTTGTTGGAGTGGGGAGAGAGGAAGGCGTTGATCAGGTAGCCGTGACCGGCGTGCAGAGTGACGGCGTCGAAGCCCGCCTCTTTGGCCCTCCTCGCGGCCTGCGTGAAGTCGTTCTGGATCGTTTCGATGTCGCCGATCGACAACTCCCAGGGGACCTCGCCCCCTTTCGCCGGAATCGCGGATGGCGCGACTGGGTGGCTTCGAGCAATGGCGGAGGTGGTCCGCCGGCCCGCGTGGTAGATCTCCACGGTGATCTTTGCCCCACCTTCGTGCACCGCATCGGTCAGCCTCCGCAACCCCGCTGTGTGGTAATCGTCGTAGATGCAGAGATTGTGGGTGAAGGACCGGCCGCTGGCGCTCACCACCGTGGCCTCCACGGTTATCAGCCCGGCGCCGCCGTGGGACCGAGTAGCGTAGTAGCCGATTAGTCTGTCCGTGACCTCTCCTCGGATGGTGGCGTAGTTGGTGACCATCGGCGCCATGTTGATGCGGTTACGAAGCTTCATGCCCCGGATCTCAAGCGGGCTGAACAGAAGAGACAACTCCGACATATCGTTCTATCCTCCTCCGAAACAGGAACCCATACTACGAAGACACAAAGAATCTTCGTGAGTCTTTGTGTCTTCGCGTCCAGCGCTACCCCTACTGGGTTTTCGCGTCGTACGAGCCTGGCACCACGGGCGGAGAGAAGACGGTAACCAGTTTTAGCGGCTCGTCGCCATCCACGATCACCTGGTGAGGAACACCAGGAGGTGTGAACAGCGCCACGCCGGGCTCGAGCGCGATCTCCTGGTCGCCAGCCAACTGGCGTCCACGGCCTGAAATGATGTAGATAATCTCCTCCTGCACGTCGTGCACGTGGGCAGAGGTTTCCGTGTCGGGGAAGAAGATGGCCACGCCGAAAGTCATGTACTGAGCCGCGCTGTTCTTCGGCCCCATGAGATAGAGCCAGTCGCGCCCGGGCAGGTGGGCGACCTCGCAATCCTGCTCGCGAGTAACCCGCAACATCGTTCGTGTCTCCTCTCGATGGTACAGTCCGGCGGCCGAGCACTTTCGCTCGGCCGCCAATCATCAGGTTTGGGTCTGTGGGAATGACACACTATTGCTGCGTGCCGCGCACTTATCCCTTCTTAGGGGCAATGGCATTCAGAATCCCCTGGATCTCGCTTTCATTCAGCTTCAGGTAGGGCTGAGCCAACACCGGATCAACCATCGCCTGCGTCCAGATGTCG
>JAJYKO010000503.1 GCA_021788565.1 Chloroflexota bacterium | reverse complement strand
TCGTCGACAGGACGGTGCGCCTGAAGGACGGGCGTATCTCGGAGGACGATCGGGGCAACCACCGCACCTCAGGGACCGGCGCTCTAACACAGCTTTGCCGCTCCTGATGTGGGGCCAGGGGAGCGTCGTCGGCTACGGGGTTCCGCTCGCCGCTCTGGTGCTCCTTGCCTGCTCTACCAGGGCGGCAAACACCCCCTCCATCGCCTCCGCCTCGCCAGGGCGCTCCGGGTGGCACTGCACCCCCACCAGGAACGGCTCACCCTCCATCTCTATCCCTTCGACGATACCGTCCGGAGCGACGGCGCTGATCTTCAGCCCCGGAGCCAGTTCCCTTTCCGTGAGTCCCTGGTGGTGGCGGCTGTTCACCCCCATCTCCCCATTGCGGCCCAGGATTCCGGCCAGCACCGTACCGGGCAGGAGCCGAACAGGGTGGAATCGCGAAACCTCGTGAACCGACCTATGGGGAAGGGCGTCCGGATGGTCGGTAGCCAGGTCCTGAAGCAGCGAGCCGCGCAGCGCAACGTTGATGACCTGAAAGCCACGACAGATCCCGAGCACCGGGAGGCCGCGCTCCCGGCAGAGGGAGAGCGCCTGCAATTCCAGTTCGTCCCGGCGCTCGTCCACCATCTCGCTCTTCCCGGCGTACTCCTGTCCGTACCGGCTCGGGTGGACGTCCCCACCGCCCGTCAACAGGAGCCCGTGGATCCCCTCCAGTTCCTTGTCCCAGGATGCCGCTCCCGCGAGGAGTGGTACGGGCTCACCTCCCGCCCGCTTCACCGCGTTCAGGTAGTTGTCGCTCTTCGCATCGCCCGGCGTCACCCACGTTACCCCGATTCGCGGTGCTCCGGCGGGGTTACCGTTCAAGGTCACTGGTTCACTCCCCTCCAACACATTCGAAGCAGGCATGCCCTTCCGCCGGTAATTCTACCACCGGCCTGAGGCACCATAGAAAGTACTATTCTAAAGTGCGCTAGACAGAAGCGGCAGGCGGCACCAGAGCTAAACTTCGGTGCCGCCTGCCGCGAGAACCTCGCTCGGCCTGATGGCCGCTATTACTTCTCTAGTCCAGCGGCAGCTCCGCGCGGGCACTGTCGAAGATGTTCACGCCCTGCGCGTGGGCCTTGCCCTTCGCGATGTAGTAGATGATGACGCCGATCGCGATCGCGACCACTACCTGCGCGCCGGGCTGCAGGAAGACGGGCGCGTTCGGGACGACGACCACGCTGGTGAACATCACGATCGCGATGATGATCGCCAGGACCGCGACCACTGGCATATACCAGTACCCGACGATCTGCTTCGCCCAGGGGATGCTCTCGAATGACTTGTTAAAGCTCATGTTCAGCACGCCGATGCCGATAAACCCGAACACCATCACCAGGGTCATTGCGCGCAACGCAACGCCGAGTGTCCAGGTGAAGAACGAGGCCTCGGCCAGGAAGATGGAAATCAGCACAGCCGCGACGAGCAGGGCGACGTCGGGGGTCCGGTTCGGGGAGAGGTGCCTGAACGCCGACGGCAACAGCTTGTCCTCGCCCCAGGCGAAGAGGTAGCGGGACGTGTCCAGTATGGCGGGGGCCATCGTCTTCCCCACGATGACCATCACCAGCAGGTTCACCAGCACGCCGACGGCGTGGGGCGCGACCATGCCGACCAGGCCAGGGGTGGTCGCGAGGTCCGAGTGGCCCGCCTTGACCAGCGGCTGGACCATCCAGTAGGGCACCGCGTGGAAAAGCGCCAGGGCTACGCCGGTGAAGAGGACGACGGCGGAAAGCCAGGCGATGAAGATGCCTCGCGGCATGGTCTTCGTCGCATCCTTGGCCTCACCGCCCAGGGAGGTGCTGCCCGTCAGGCCACCGTAGGACTGCAGGAACAGGGTCGCGACGGTGATGAAGGCGCCGATCGATGCAGCCGTTGTAGGGGCCGGCGGCGTTGAGCCGAGCACCTTGGTCGCGGCGGCCGTGAAGGTCTGCTGCGTTGTGCCGAAGCCATAGCCCATGATGAGGATAGCCGTGCCCACCACCAGGACCAGAAAGATGGTCATGAACGTGCCGTAGTTGCTAATCCCGGAGTAGTGAAGCCAGAAGAGCAGCCAAATCGCGATAAGGCCCACTATCATGTGGCCGACAGGCGTGGTTGCCCAGCTTGCGTTCACCCCCGCGCTGGAGAGGGTGGAGCCCACGAAGGTTCCGAAGGCGTAGGCCACGAAACCGGTGCTGGCGCACTCGCCGACGAGCCACCCGAAGGCGACGACGAAGCCAATCGGCAGGTTCAGCGACCTGGTCAGCCATACGTAGGTGGAACCGGCACGAGGCATCACGGCGGAGAACCGCATCAGCATTATTACCTTGGGCAGCAAAACGATGCCGGCGACCAGCATGGCCAGTGGCACGAGGTACGCGACGGCCGGATAGGCGCCGAGGCTGTTGACTAGGACGAAGTTGATGCCGCTTCCGTATTCCTGGCAGACCCCCGAAGCTATGATGACTAGAATGCCCACTGCCTTGGCCAGGCGCATTGGTGTGACAACGGAGGAGGACGGGACTGATACCGATTCTGCCATTCCTTCACCTCACTAACCTGGAAATAGCCCGCTGCGCGGCATCAACAGGCCGCGCTACCCCAGACTCCAATCCCACGCTCGTTGCGAAGCGCAAACGAGACACCAGGCAGCTGAGATTCGGTTTGTCGAATTCCTTGTTGCCCCCGCGCTGCGCGTGCCTGCGTCCCTCGCGGCGCCGAGAGCGTCCCTCCTTTCCGCGCGGCGGCCCCGTCGACGCCCGCGCCCAGCATGTTCTTCGCAGCATCCAGTTCCTGCGAGTGGGTGTCCTCCTCCCAATCGTATAAATGTTAACTCGGCTGTCCCTCTCCGGAACATTAAGATTAGCTTAGGCAAAGCTGATGGTAGCGCTGGTTTCGCGATTGTGACCGAGAGGATGAAGAGGGGCGGACAATCTGGAGTGCGGCGCGTGAGCGCCGCTTTGCCCGAGCGAGGGGGTGAGGCGCGTCAGCCGCGTACGAGGGGGAGAACGCGGAAATCCACACCCAGTCGCCAGGCGGACGGCACTAACGCGCCCGAGGTTCTAGACCGTGGCCGTCAAAGCGGTGCTGATGCAGACGCACTCCATATCCCCACTCACACGCCCCCCACGCAGCTGTATGACAGCCCAACTTTGATAACAGGTGAGAGAAGTGATAAACTGTGATAGTTACCAGGACTCAAGGAGATCGTCGTGATCGAAGACCAGGAACGACAGTTCTACTCCGTGCCTGAGGCTGCTCGTCTACTCGATGTCAGCGCCGCCACTCTCTGGCGTTGGATCGCCGCACGAAGGCTCCGGGCCTATCGGGTGGGACCCCGCCGCATTCGCGTCAGGCGGGATGATCTCGAGGCGCTCGTTCAGCCGGCACTCGGTAAGAAAGCAGCTGTGCGAAAGGATCAAGAACCTGAGGATATCTTCGCCAATTACGAGCCCGAGCGTGCCCGAGAGGCGCTTCGAAAGAGCGCCGGAGCGCTCGCAGGCGTGGATCGCGATGTCCTGCTTGCCGATATCCACGCCGCGCGTAAGCAGACCGGCCGCGACCAATACGCCTGAGCCATGCCTTACCTCGTCGACTCCGATTGGGTAATCGACCATCTGGCGAACGTTCCGGCGGCCAACGCGCTTCTGGAGGATCTGACCGACGACGGCATAGCTGTGAGTATCATCACCTATATGGAAGCCTACCAGGGGCTATTGCGAACCCCAGCCGGCCACGTTGAAGCGGAGTCCCGCTTCAACGCCCTCGTGGAAGGTGTGCCGGTCATCTCCGTCTCCATCGCGGTGGCTCGCCGCTGCGCCCACCTTCGGGAATCGCTGCGACAGCAAGAGAAGCGCGTCAGCTCTCGGGCCCTGGATCTCCTCATCGCGGCTACCGCCCTGGAGTACGACCTGACTCTCGTGACGCGCAACCTCGACGATTATCGGGACATCCCGGACCTCAGGCTCTACACTTCGCCCGAATAACTCCCGGCCTGTGGATACGGCCGCCCTACCCACCTACACCAGGATTAAACCCGCGGGGTCTCGAGGGATCAAGTCACGCCAGTACAGAACCACGAGCCAAAGACCCCGCGAGTTTGGACGCCGCTTTATTTTAGTGTGGCTCGCACCGCCTTCAGGGCTTCGTCAAGCGCGGCCTGGGCGTTGGCGGGATCGGGGATGCCGCCCTGAGCCAGGGTCGGCCGGCCGCCGCCGCGACCCCCGAATGGAGCGGTGGCCTGCCGCAGGAGGGCGCCGGCGTCCAGATGGACGTCCTCCGAGCGGGCGAAGACGACGGACGCTTTGTCCGCCGTGGCTGCGAGCAGGACCACCCTTCCAGGCTCGGCGGTGAGGCGCGCGGCCAGATGCTTCAGTTCGTCGGGAGACCGATCAGCAAGCACTGTGGCGATCAGCTGGACCTCGCCCACGGCTTCGGCCTTTCCAGCCAGTTCGGCCGCCTGGTAGTCGAGGATCTGGTTTCGCAACTGTTCAGCCTGGCGGCGGGTTTCCGCGGCGTCGCGCATGAGCCGCTCCACGGCCTCGCGCACTTCGTGGTCTCGCACGGCGATGCTCGTCGCCAGCGCTACCACCGCCTCGTTCTTGGTACGGTAGTCGCGCAGCGCCCGCCACCCGCACAGGAACTCCACCCGGACGTCTCCGCTCCGGCGAGCCCACTTTGTCACCTTGATCGTCCCCACCTCGCCTGTAGTGCGGCAGTGGGTACCGCCGCAAGGGATCGAGTCGAAGCCCTCTACCTCCACCACCCGTATCTCCCCCTCTCGCTCGGTTCCCTTTCGCAGGTCGAACTGGGAGAGCTCCGACGGATCCAGCAAATGAACCAGGATGGGACGATCCTCGAAGACGACCCGGTTGCTCAGGTCCTCCACCGCCTGGACCTGCTCGAGGCTGAGACCGCCCGTCGACAGGTCGATGGTGGAGACCTCGGCGCCCATATGGAAGGAGACGGTCTTCACCCCCAGAACCCGCTCGAACGCCTGGGAGAGGATGTGCTGTCCCGAGTGCTGCTGCATGTGGTCGAAGCGGCGCTCCCAGTCCACCAGACCCGTCACCTCGCCGGATAGCGCGCCGCCCTGCACCAGGTGCACGACCTCGCCGTCCCTCTCGAGGACGCTTGTAACCGGCGCACCCCCCAGTTGTCCGGTGTCCCAGG
>JAJYKO010000502.1 GCA_021788565.1 Chloroflexota bacterium | reverse complement strand
CTGGGGATTATTATCTCGAGCGGCCGGGTTTGGTATGTAATGATAGTTCCGCTGTCGCAACGATTCATCAACAGGTCTTCAATCCGCCTGGGGAGTGTCGGAACCAGTACGATCTCCTGAAAGGCCTCGCTGACAGGATGGGGATCGGCGAGTATTTCTCGTGGAACAGTTTTGTCGAAGTACTCGAATATCGAGTTCAGAACGTCAGTGACAGCTGGGAAGAGTTTTCCAGGGATGCCGTCTTTGTGCCAGGCAAACGTATCGATCCGCTGGACCCGTCTGTCGGGTTCGCTACGCCGTCAGGTAAGGTCGAGCTCTATAGCACTGTTTTGGAGAGCCTCGGGTATGATCCGTTGCCCTACTACAAAGAACCTGTCCAATCGCCAAGCTCCAATCCTAAACTGGCGGAGGAATACCCGCTTACTGTCTTTATCGGGTTACGAGAGTCTCCTTATTACAATACAGCTCTGCGCCATCTAAAAGGCTTGAGGAAGAGACTGCCGTACCCGCTGGCATTGGTTCACGCAAATGATGCCGAGCAGTTCAATATCTCCGACGGCGAGTGGATTTGGGTGGAGACGACTCACGGGAAGGTAAAGCTGATGGCCAGCATTGATAATGCTCAACCGCGGGGAACAATTCGGGTGCCTCATGGATGGTGGCTGGCGGAATTGGAACCCGGTGAAGATACGGGTTATTCTGGCTCTATGATATATAACGACTCGATGATAATCAGCGATGAACCTTGGAATTTGGATCGTGAGCAGGGCATTCCGAACCTTCGTGGAGGGATGTTAGCAAAAGTCTACAGCGCGGTGCTGGATGCCCCGCATTTGGTACCGTCGCTTGAGGATTTGGGCTAAGTGCCTCGTTTCTCAAATCCGATACCGTGGGGCGGGCGTGACGCTGTGCTCGCTCGCGTCACGTGTGCTCCGCCGCAAACCCATTCATAGCGGCCGGGCGGCAGGGCATAAAACCCTGTCCTACACCAACTTTGTGACTTAGGATCTCCATCAGCGGGAGCCCAGGCCTCTCTGCCTTCGACGCCCAAGCGGAGAAGATGAGTTCTTGAGTGGCGGTTCCTGTGCTACCATAAAGCTGGCTGGACGATCGCCGCGACACGGCGCTGGTTGGAGGAGAGAGATGGCTGCGCTGCCTGTGGATCTCGTGGTCTTCGATCTGACTGGAACGACAGTGCTCGACGACGGGGCAATCCTGAGTGCCTACAGGACCGCCCTCGACAGGCACGGCATCTCATTCTCAGATGCCGAGCTAGCGGAGATGCGAGGCGCCAGCAAGAGCGCGGTCTTCCAGACTCTGGCCGAGAGGCGCCTCGGGGGAACCATGGAGGAGGGCGCCGTCCGCGAGGTGGCCGAGGCGGCTCACCGCACATTCCAGGAGACGTTGCGGGATGCATACACCCACGGGCCGATGGCGGAGGTCCCGGGCGCTGAAGCAGCCATAAGACGGCTCCGAAACCGAGGCGTCAAGACGGCCGTTACCACGGGGCTGGACCGGGAGTTGAGGGACCGAGTGCTGGATCGGCTGGGGTGGCGAGAAGGGCTGTTCGATGCCCTCGTCAGCCCGGACGAGGTTCCCCAGGGACGCCCGGCCCCCTATATGATCTTCACCGCGATGATGAGGGCGGGCGTTACCGATGTGCGCCGGATAGCCGTCGTGGGAGACACACCCCTGGACCTGAAGGCCGGCGTCACCTCAGGTGCAGGCTGGGTCATCGGCGTACTCACCGGTGCCCATGGTCTGGACACCCTGGGGGCAACGTACCACACGCACCTTCTGGACAGCGTCGCGACCCTGCCTGACCTGCTGGCGAGCGCCGGCTAGCGCTGATCCAGCTGAGTGCGAACTGCTTGCGCCAGCTTCTCGAGGCTCACTGGCTTGTTGACGAACGCGGTCGCGCCCAACTCCTTGGCCTCGACGATCTGTCTGGATTCGGCGTAGCCCGACAAGAACACCGCGCGCAGCCCGGGGCGAAGAGAAAGTGCCCGACGATACGTCTCGGTCCCATCGATCCCAGGCGGCATCACGATATCGAGGATCAGCAGATCCACCGGGTTTGCTTCCAGTGCTTCCAGCGCCTGTTCTCCGCTGGAGGCAGTCTGAACAGCGTATCCCAGATGCTTCAGCAGCTCGCTAGCTACCTTCAGCTGCGCAGGATCATCGTCGGCCACGAGGACCATCTCCTCTCCTCCCTCCGGTCTCTTCTTCTGCGGTGCTCCAACCGAGTCCGTGCTAACCGGCAGGTAGACGGAGAACGTCGTGCCCTTTCCCACAACCGTCTTCAGGTCCATGTACCCGTGATGGTCTTCCACGATGGCCTGAACGACCGACAGGCCCAGGCCGGAGCCCCGCTTTCTGTCCGTGCGCTTGGTGGTGAAGAAGGCGTCGAAAATCCTGGTGCGTATCTCCGGGGCGATCCCGCATCCCGTGTCGGCGACTGAGAACCGCACGTATTCTCCAGCCTCGACGCGGTTGTAACCATCGAACGGTTGATCGACGTGAACGCTCTCGATGGTTACCCTCAGACATCCGTCATCGTGCATCGCCTCGCGGGCGTTGGCAATCAGGTTGGCTAGAACTCGGCTCAGCTGTGCCTCCGACCCATTCACGGGTGGGAGATCGTCGGCAACCTCAACCTGCACAGACAGTGCGTCGGGCATGTCGACCACCTCCGCGATGACCTGCCGCACCAGCCTATTTATGTCCACGGCCCCCGTTGCCGTTAGACCTCGTCTACCCAGAGCCAGGAGATCGTAGTTGATTTCCGCCATCTGCCGCACCGCGGACAGCATGTCGTCGCAGTAGCGCGTCCCCGGGTGATCCGGCGGTAGCTCGAGCTTGAGCAGCTCTGTGAATGCCATCAGAGGAGAGAGCAGATTGTTGAAATCGTGGGCGACTTGCCCCGCCACGCGGCCAGCAGCCTCCAACCGTTGAGCGCGCAACAGCTGTTCCTCCATAGCCATCTGTTCGGTCAGGTCCCTCAGCATCCCCTCCCGAGCAATCACGTTGCCTTCGCCGTCGTGAATTGGCAGGTCTCGCTGTGCTAGCCAGATAGTATGACCATCTTTGTGGATAGCCCGGAAGGTCACACCGGCTTCCAACGCACCGGTGCCGGCCAGGCCGTGGAGGTGGGGTAATTCGTCTGGGTGGACGATTTTGATGGGGAGATCCGGGTCTGCGTAGAACTCCTCGGGGGTGTAACCGAGAAACCGGTCGACCGACGGGCTAACGTAGCTGAACCTTCGCTCCGGTCGCAGTTCGACGCGATACACTGCCGTGGTGGACGTTTCACTGAGGCGGCGGAAGCGCGCCTCGCTTTCCCTCAACGCCTCCTGCGCCCGCTTGCGCTCTGTGATGTCTATCAGGAAGCCCCGCAGGCCGACGGGAACGCCGTCTCGCACTACTGCGGCCGAGCTCACGCCGCACGGGAACCTGGTCCCATCCTTGCGGACCGCCGTGTACTCCCGCGGCCCCGTGTGTGTTCCCGCTATCCTGCTCCGTATATCGCTCCTGACGCGGTCGTGGTCCTCGGGGACGATGTAATCGAAGATATTGAGCCCCAGAGCTACCTCATTGGGGGTGACGCCGAACTGCTGCATGGAGGCCCTGTTCGCGAATGTCAGGCGTCCTGACAGATCCATTTCGAAGACGGTCTCCGGCAGGGTATCCATCAGCTCACGATAGCGTCGCTCGCTCTCTCTCAGGGCATTCTCGGCCAGCCTGTGTTCGTGTATATCTTCGACTATGGCTACGGCGTATTTGGGCTCTCCCATCTCCCCACGGACCAGGCTAACCGAGGACCGCACCCAGGGCGTGCGGCCGTCCATACACAGGAGCCGCTTCTCCACTCGGTACTCGTCGCGCTTACCCGCGACCAGTTCCTTGAAAAGAGGCATCTCTACAGCCAGATCGTCGGGATGGGTGAAATCGTAGAAAGCCAAATCGCAGGGCTCGCCCTGCGGGATACCAAGGAGCCGCTTGGCCGCGGGATTCCTTGCCAGCGCCCGGCCGTCTGGGTCCACCATAACCACCCCCATTGGGGCGTGTTCGTAGATCGTCCTGAAGCGTGCCTCGCTCTCCCCGAGTGCCTCTTCCGCGTCGTGTCGCTGGGTAACGTCCCACACGACCCCCTCGAGAGCCACGAGGCGCTCCGCCTTATCGTAGATCAGTGCCTGCCGAATCTCTGCCCAAACCGTGTGGCCATCCCTGTGGGCTAATCTCACCGTGCACGGTTCCGATTGCTCGTCGATGCTTCGCGACACCCGAAGCCGCTGGATGTCCTCAGGGTGGACCACCGCGCATCCCAGATCCGGGTTGGAATACAGTTCCTCCGGAGTGTACCCGATCATCCGAGTCGAGGCTGGGTTGACGTAGCTGAAGTGAGGGGTGGGGAAGATCTCAAACCGGTACACCATTTCCCGCGCGTTCTCGATCAGGCGCCGGAAGAGGCCGTCGTCGAGGGAGTGGCGAGCGGCGTAGTTGCTCTCTGTGGACATCGATCCGTTTCGCTCTTAGCTCAACTTGATTCCGCGCCGGGCTTGGAAAACCGCTCAATAGCATTACTTACTATCGGCGCGAGTGAAGATACATGTGATAGACCCGCGCCACGTGGCAAGTCATGTCGTGAAGGTTACAAGAATGTCATACGGCGCGGTTCGTGCAACGCTCGCTTTCACACCGCGACTTGTTGGCGCCTGGTTGCTGTGTCTTTGCTAGGCTGGGTGCTGCGGTGCAAAACTGTCGAAAGCGCTATAATGTGCTTGACGCTCCAATTAGACCTTGAAGCTGATCGCGTGCGGCTCTGTCTGACACCCACTCGGCAGGCGTCGTCGTCGAACCCCGCGCTTTCTTGCATGTCTTTCAGCTTACGAAGGTGGAGCGCCATTTTATCACAGCTTGAAAGGCCGTACTCGAAAGATGCCGAGAGTTCTTGTGGTGGACGATGAGCCAATGGTCCGGAACACGCTGTCCGTCATTCTGCCCGGGGCCGGTTTCCAGGTGGACGCGGTATCTGATGGAGAAGCAGCCCTGGATATGGCTCGCGACACCCCGTACGATCTGATCATCCTGGACCTGCGTCTGCCGGGGCTGGATGGCGTGGAGGTCTGTCGCAGACTGCGGAAGGGGAGTCACGTTCCCATCTTGATGCTGACAGGCTTGAACCAGGAGCTGGA
>JAJYKO010000501.1 GCA_021788565.1 Chloroflexota bacterium | reverse complement strand
GATCTTCGCGATGACCAGTTCGGGGTCGCACCGGATCCTGCCGAGCTACGGCGCGGTCTCCGCCGCTAAGGCAGCCCTCGAATCGCACATGCGCCAGTTGGCAGTGGAGTTAGCCCCTATGGGAATTACCGCGAATTGCGTCCAGGCGGGCATTACTGATACCCCTGCCCTGCGGGCCATTCCCGGCCACGATTGGCTGATCAGCGAGGCCAGCAGGCGCAACCCCATGGGAAGGCTGACTAAGCCGGAGGACATCGCTGCACTGGTTGCCGCGATGTGTGTTCCAGGAACCTACTGGCTCTCCGGTGACGTGCTCCATACCGATGGGGGCGAAGACAACATAGGGTAGACCATCGGGGGCTGAGGTAGCTGACGTGGCTTACAGCTGGGCACAACTGGCTTTCGTCGAAAAGTGGAGGCTCCACGCCGTCAGGGGCCAGATAGTGGGCATGTATCGCCCGGCGGACAGAACCTACTTCGACTTGAGGCTCCGTCCCGGTGAAGAGGGCGCCGCCTCGCTCTCCGTCCCGGCGGACCTTCACCTCGTGGACGCGGGCGACATCATCCGAGAGAAACGGATCGGCCTGCTGGAAAGGGCAACGGTGGTCGTCAGGGTCGTGGCGTCGTCCGTTAGCGTGGCACCCCAGGCCGGCACGGAGGCTGCTGCTGTGCGGGGAAGACGCTGGCTGGAAGCTGGGTCCAACGCCCGCGGTACCCTCCTTAGCGCGGATGGGGACGGGGGGCTGCTGGACGTCGGGTTCCCGGTGGTAGTGCAGTTCGCGGAGGGTGCGACTGCGCCGGGCCTCCAGCATGGGCAGCCGCTCGAAGTCACCATCGCGGAGACCCCGAAAGGGTTCCTGGTAGTCTGAACTAAAGCGGCGACCAAACCCGCGGGGTCTTTGGGTCGCGGCCCTTTCTGGCGCGCCTTGACCCCCGAGACCCCGCGGGTTTCACCGCTACTGCGCGAATCGGGAAGGTGAATACGTTGGCTCAACGTCCGATCATAGGAATCACCGCGGGAGACCCCGCTGGTGTGGGACCAGAGATCGTCGCGCGCGCCGTGGCTAAGGGAGAGCTCTACCAGTCCGGCAGGCTCCTGGTGTTCGGAACCGCCTCGGTAATGACCAAAGCCATTCAACTGGTGGGCGCCGATCTAGCGGTGCACGTAATTCAGCATCCCGATCAGGGTGTCTTCTCCGTCGGTACCATGGACCTCGTGGAGCTGGCCACGGAGGAGGCTCGCGATCTGCAGCCGGGAGTTGTGCAAGGTCCGGCTGGAAAGGCGGCCTTCCAGTACGTGCGCTCGGCGATTGAGATGGCGCTATCGGGGAAAATCGATGCTATCGCCACTGCTCCCATCAACAAGGAGTCGCTGCGCGCCGGCCAGGTGCCGTATCTCGACCACACGGAGATGCTCGACAAGCTCACCGGTAGCCCCAATCCCATGACCCTCTTCGTGCTCGACAACCTGCGGATCTTCTTCCTTACCCGACACGTGCCTCTCGAAGTGGCCTGTCACCAGGTGACGTCCGCCGGCGTTCTGGAGGCACTTCAAAGATCGGACGCGGAACTACGACGGCTCGGCATCGAGCATCCTCGCATCGCTGTGGCCGGCCTCAACCCCCACGCCAGCGACGGCGGGCTTTTCGGAAACGAGGAGGCGACCCAGATCGCCCCCGCGGTGGCGAACGCCCGGGCCCTCGGCCTGGACGCCTACGGTCCTGTCCCTGCCGACGCGGTCTTCTACATGAACCGCACCGGACGGTACGACGCGGTCCTGGCGCTCTACCATGACCAGGGGCACATCGCGGCCAAGACCGTCGACTTTGAGCGCACGATCAGCGTGACCGTCGGCATTCCCTTCCTCCGCACCTCGGTCGACCACGGGACTGCCTTCGATATCGCCTGGAAAGGCACCGCCAGCGCCGCCGGCATGGAGGAGGCCATCAAGGTGGCGTGTCACTTCTCCCCCCTTTACCGCCGCGGCTAAGTCGCCGAGATAACTACTTGACATGATTAAGTAATTGGCGAATAATAGTCCGTGTGGAATGGTCCATCCATTCGCATGATCTCGACTTTTCCAGACGACATCTCTTTCGTCCGGCTTTGTTTCTGGTTTCGGCCCTCGGGCCGAAACCCATTTGACTCGCGCAGCTGAGGCAGCTCCAACCAGATGCCACTCCCCACGGGAGGGCGTCTCGCGGGAAGACCCTGCAAGGGAGGTGATATCGCCAAGCATACCTGCCAGCGGCCCTGGCCAAAGACGGCAGACTCGCGACGAGGCGGTCGGTACGTTCACGCGATAGAGTTATTCCTCAGTTTGAATAGGAGAAAGAGATGTCCTCGATTTCTGCTGGGGTATCTGCCGCCGGGGTTGGCGCGCGCGCGCTCAACCTACCGCAGCGCATGGAGCGCCTGCCCCTCACTCGCTACCAGCGGGCGCTTTTCCTCATCATCGCCACTGCATGGCTCTTCGACTCGATGGACCTGGCGATGATGACCTTCGTTCTGGCTCCCATCAGCACCGACTTTAAGCTCAATGCTGCTCAGACCGGCTTTCTGGGTAGCGCAAGCCTCGCGGGCATGGTCTTCGGCGCCGGCCTTGCGGGCATGCTCGCCGACCGCATCGGACGAAAGTCCGTCTTCCAGTCCAGCATGATCATCTGGGGTCTGTCGAGCCTTCTGTGCGCCGTCTCCCCAAATCTCAGCGTGCTGGTCATCTTCCGCTTCTTCCTCGGCTTCGGAATGGGAGCCGAGTTCCCAATCGGCCAGTCTCTGGTCTCTGAGTTCATTCCCGCCAACCAGCGGGGCAAGTACATCGCCCTCCTCGAAGGCTTCTGGCCCATCGGCTTCATAGTCGCCGGCGTCATTGCTCTGATCCTGGTTCCACATGCCGGCTGGCGATGGGTCTTCGTCGCCGAGGGGCTACCGGCTATCTGGCTCCTGGTCATCCGCCGGCGAGTTCCCGAGTCTCCGCGATGGCTCGAGGCTCAGGGCCGCCTGGAGGAAGCTGAAGCCACGATGTCGATGATGGAGGCCGAGGTTCAGAAGGCGTACGGCCAGCCTCTTCCCGAGCCCGCCAAGAGCGGCCCGACCGACGAAGTGTCCAAGGGCGGCTTCTCCCTCTGGGAGCTGCTCTCCCCACGCTACCTCCGTGCCACGGTGGGCATCTGGCTGGTCTGGTTCTTCGGTCTGCTCGGCTACTACGGAGTCACCACCTGGATGGGCAAGCTGCTCGTGAACAACGGCTTCACCGTCCAGACGTCCATCGCGTTCATCCTCGGCATGACGCTCTGGGGCGTGCCGGGGTTCTTCTCCGCGGCTTACTTCATCGAGAAGCTCGGCCGCAAGCCGGCTGTCAGCGGCTTCATTCTGCTCAGCGCCGCGTCGTCCTACTTCTACGGTCAGGCGCATTCCGAGCTTCAGGTGTACATAGCCGGCGCCGTGATGCAGTTCTTCCTGTTCGGCACGTGGTCCGTGCTGTATGCCTACACCCCTGAGCAGTTCCCAACCCGGGCTCGGGCCACGGCCTGCGGCACCGCCTCGTCCTGGGGCCGCGTCGGCTCGCTCATTGGCCCCATGCTCGTACCCGTCATCATGGTGGGAATGGGCGTTCCTGCCGTGTTCACCCTCGCCGCCGTTTCGTACGTGATCGCCGCCGCGAGCGTCCTAATCTTCGGCGTGGAGACCAAGGGCAGAGTGCTGGAGGAGATAGCGTCCTAGCGCAGAGTCAACAATCGAGGTAAGGCAGCGGCCCGGGTATTGTTGCCCGGGCCGTCACGCCACCGCAATCGCAAAGAGGTGATACGCCAGACATGACACCAAGAGAGAGAGTGCTGGCCTTCTTGAGACACGAGCAGCCGGACCGGGTTCCCTGGGTCGAGAACGACATCGAGGAAGAAATCCAGGTCAAATTGATGGGCGGCAGCGAGTTCGCGCCGGCCGACCTTTGCAGGAAACTCGGCATGGACGGGTTCGGATATCACTTCCCCAAGGGAGTGGGCGCAACGGCCGGCCAATCCATGCAGTCCACCGAGAGCTTCGCTCACGACTACTACTACCCGAAGAAGATTACCTTTGACTTCGTCCCGCCGTGGATCGCCGACATGGGCACCGATCCTGACACGGGTCGCGCCTACATCAAGAAGGGCCTTCTTACTTCCAGGGAATCGCTGGACCTTTTCGACAAGTTCCTGCCGAACCCGGATCACCCCGCTCGCTACGAGCAGGTCGCCAGGTGGATTAAGGAGTACAGGGACGAGTACGCCGTCTTTTGCAGAATCCGCCTCGGCACGGCCTCCACGTTGGAGAGCATAGGGCTCGACGTCTTCGGGCTGATGCTCTACGACGATCCCGATCTCGTCCACGAGATCCACAGCCGCTTCTCCGCTTGGTCCGCCAGGGTGGTGAAGCACCTTAACGAACTCGACATCGACTTCATCTGGGCGAATGACGACGTCGCGGGAAACAGCGGTCCATTCATGTCTCCCAAAGTGTTCAGAGAGTTCTTCCTGCCGCACATGAAGACGGTCGCCCAGGAGATCAAGAAACCGTGGATATATCACAGCGACGGCGATCTCTTCCCCGTGCTGCCGGACCTGGTTACCCTCGGGATGAACGCCGTCCACCCAATCCAACCTGCTGCCATGGATATCAACAGGATGAAGGCCGAGTACGGCAGCCGAGTCGGGATCACGGGGAATATCGACCTCGATTACACGCTTACGCGCGGAACGCCCGAGGAGGTTGATGCGGAGGTGAAGGAGCGGATTCGCGTCGTGGGAGCCGCCGGCGGCTATATGATCAGCAGCGCCAACAGTATCACCAACTACTGCAAACCCGAGAACGTGCTGGCCATGGCCGCCGCGATCCGGAAGTACGGAGCCTACCCGCTCAATTTGGACTGAGAAGAACCCAAACTGTTATATTGTGGAGGCTCTTGGGCGGTTGCGCTTGCCGGCATTCGGGCGGTGCATCTCCTCACCCAGGACCCCTATGTCATGATGCGACTATTCAACGAGGAGACGAGGATGGCAGACTACAGTGCGCTCAAGGAAGCGGTGATCGAGGGCAACGCGGCGGGGGCGAAGGCCCTGACCCAGGAGGCCCTGGATGGGGGGAGCGGCCCCCAGGAGATCCTGGACGAGGCCCTCATCCCAGCCATGGACGTGGTGGGGGAGAAGTTCAGTGCCAGGG
>JAJYKO010000500.1 GCA_021788565.1 Chloroflexota bacterium | reverse complement strand
GCTGCAGGGGGCAAAGGACGGACTGAGCATGGTGACGAAGGCAGAGCAACAGCAGGGGAGTGGCCAGTGACTCAACCACCCGGAAGAGCACCGGAGCCGGAGCCATCCATCGCGCACCTCCCTGAGGTAGTTGAGGCTCTTGACGGTCGGGCTCGTGCCGCCTTCCAGCGGCTCTACAGCGTAAGCCGTTCGGAGGGGCGCATGGTCGTACCCGAGACCGCGCGCCAATGGGCCATAGGAACCTTCGGCTCGGTTGAGGCAGTCGAGACACAGACCATCGTGACAGTCACCAACCCCGTCACCATGGAGAGCGCCCTCTTCAACCCCCTTCGGGCCTCAAGGCCAGTCACCGTGACCCCCGGCGACCTGAGCCAGATCATCGAAGAAAGCAGGGGAGACCCATTCTGCCACCCTGAGGACGCGACGCCCGAGGACGTCTTTGGGCGAGTGCGTGGCCGGCACTCCATCACCGCGAGCAACGCCGCCAAGTACGCCCCTTTCCACGGTCTCGTCATTTTCGACGAGCACGACCCGCTGCAACTTTCGGAAGACAGGGTGAAGGACTATCTAGGGGTCGGGCACCGCTGGGCGCTGGAGGCGCTGCGGGTGGACCCTGAGGCCAAGTACTACTTCTTCGCCTGGAACGCCTTATGGAGCGGCGGTGCATCGGTGGTTCACGGCCACGCCCAGGTCTCGTGCGTCCGCCACGCCCATTACGCCCGCGTCGAGATGTTTCGACGCGCGGCTCTGGGGTACCGGACGCAGACTGGCAGCGACTACTTCGAGGACTTGCTGCGCGTCCATGAGGCGTTGGGCCTCACCGTGGAGCATGAGGGGGTCTCTGTGGTCGCGCACCTCACACCCGTCCGGGAAAAAGAGGTGCTGATCCTGTCAGACACCCTGAGCGATGCCCTGGCGGCGGCCGCGTACCGAGTATTGGACTGTCTGATGACGATGCTGGAGGTGCGCAGCTTCAATCTTGTCGTCTACACGCCGCCCCTGGCGCCGACGCCCGAGAACTGGAGCGGCTTCCCATGTATGGTCCGCATCGTGGATCGGGGCGACCCGATGAAGCGTACCAACGACGTCGGCGCCATGGAACTGTACGCCAGCCCGGTCATCACCACGGACCCGTTCCGCTTGATCGAGGCCCTGCGAGAACGGTTCGCCATAGCCAAGGACTGAGGAACGCGGGCTGAGCCCTCCCGATCACCGTCCGTGGCATTTCTTGTACTTCTTCCCGCTGCCGCAGGGACAGGGGTCATTGCGGCCCACCTTGGCCTTAGCCTTCATGGGCTGGGGGCCACTATCCTCTTCCCTGTTGGTGACGACGTTCTGCACCGGCTTGGGCGCCTCCATCACGCGGACCTGGGAGAGAAGGTGGAACACGCGGTAGGCCACGTCCTGCTGGATCGCGTCCAGCAGGGTCTGGAACATGTTGAAGGCCTCAGACTTGTACTCCACCAGCGGGTCCCTCTGGCCGTAAGCCCTCAGACCAATGCCCTCACGCATGTCGTCGATGGAGGTGAGATGCTGTTCCCAGAGGTTATCGATCACAGCGAGCATCAGCCACCGCTCAGCCCCCCGGGTTAGCTCCTCCCCAAGCTCCTTCTCCTTCTGATCGTAAAGCTGTTCCGCCAAGTCAAGCAGGCCGCTCTTCACCTCATCTCGGCTTAGCTGCGCGATCCTGGCGGCCGTCAGGTCGCTGGGCACCGGTAGCATCGCTTTGACGCCATTCAGCAGAGACTCGATGTCCCAGTCGTCAGAGTGATCCCCAACCAGGTGGCCATCCACGAGCGAGGCGATCTGCTTTTCCACCACCTCCATGATGACAGGCCGCAGGTTCTCGGTGCTGAGGATCTTTGTCCGCTCGCCGTAGATGACCTCGCGCTGCTTGTTCATCACGTCGTCGTAGTCCACGACGTGCTTGCGGATATCGAAGTTGTGGGACTCGACCTTGGTCTGGGCGTTCTCGATAGATTTGCTGACGAGACTGTGCTCCAGAGGGATGTCCTCCTCCAGCCCAAGCCGCTCCATGATCCCCGCGATATTGCCGCCCCCGAAGCGGCGCATCAGGTCGTCCTCGAGCGACAGGTAGAACCGGGAGGAGCCCGGATCCCCCTGGCGGCCGGCGCGGCCACGAAGCTGGTTATCGATCCGCCTTGCCTCGTGGCGCTCAGTACCGAGGATGTGCAGTCCCCCGAGATCCTTCACAAGCTCGGCATCTTCCGGTAGGCCGGGATTGCCGCCGAGGATGATGTCCACGCCGCGGCCGGCCATGTTGGTGGCGATGGTGACACCCCCCGGCTGGCCGGCTTGGGCGATGATGCCAGCCTCCTTCTCGTGCTGTTTGGCATTCAGCACCTGGTGGGGGATACCGCGACGCATCAGCAGATCGCTCAGCATCTCCGACTTCTCGATGGAGGTGGTGCCCACCAGCACCGGCCGCTTCGCCGTGTGCAGCTCCTCGATCTCCTTCACCACCGCGTTGTACTTGGCAGCCTCGCTCTTGTAGATCAAGTCCGGCATGTCTTTCCGGATCATAGGGCGATGGGTGGGAATTATTACCACGTCCAGCTTGTAGATCTTGTGGAACTCCTCGGCCTCCGTGGACGCGGTGCCGGTCATGCCGGCCAGTTTGTCGTACAGACGGAAGTAGTTCTGGAAGGTGATGGTGGCGAGGGTCTTGGTCTCGCGCTGGATCTTGACCCCCTCCTTGGCCTCGATAGCCTGGTGAAGCCCCTCGCTGTAGCGGCGGCCGAACATCAGACGGCCGGTGAACTCGTCCACGATGATCACTTCGCCGTCCTTGACCACGTAGTCACGGTCAAGTTTGAACAGGAATTCGGCCTTCATGGCCTGCTCCATGTAGCGGGTCAGGTCGTAGTGGGATGGGTCATACAGGTTCTGGAGGCCGAGCCACCGCTCCATCTTGGCGATCCCCTCTTCGGTGAGGGTGATCGAGCGGAGCTTCTCGTCGATGGTGTAGTCCTCTTCCTTCCGGAGCCTGGGCACAAGCCGGGCGAAGAGGGTGTACTTGTCCGTGGACTCCTCGGCCTGACCAGAGATGATCAGCGGGGTTCTCGCCTCGTCGATGAGTATGTTATCCACCTCGTCGACGATGGCATAGTGCAGATCTCGCTGGACCTTCTCCGAGAGGTCCCGCACCATGTTGTCCCGAAGGTAGTCGAAGCCGAACTCGTTGTTGGTACCGTAGGTGATGTCGCAGTTGTAGGCGGCACGCCGCTCGGCGTTTTCCATGCTGTGCTGAATGACACCTACGGTAAGGCCCAGCTTCTCATAGATCTGGCCCATCCAGGTACTGTCGCGATGGGCCAGGTAGTCGTTCACAGTAACGACGTGCACGCCCTTGCCGGTCAGCGCGTTCAAGTAGGCCGGCGCAGTGGCGACGAGGGTTTTGCCCTCGCCGGTCTTCATCTCGGCGATCTTGCCCTGGTGAAGCACCATGCCGCCCATGAGTTGCACATCGAAGTGGCGCTGTCCAAGGGTGCGCTTGGCGCCCTCTCGCACGGCGGCGAACGCCTCGGGCAACAGGTCATCCAAGGTATGGCCCGCCTCAAGCCGCGCCTTGAATTCGATCGTCTTGGCGCGAAGCTGCTCATCCGTTAGCTTCTCAAACTCAGGCTCCAGGTCATTGATAGTCTGCACGGCCGGCCTGAGTTTGCTCAACTCCCGCTCGTTGGAGTCGCCCAGCAGCTTTCCAAATATGTTCATCATCTGATCAGGCACCCTCTACACGGCCGGGCTCAGTGGCTCGCCCGACATGGATACTCCAGAATCCTCGCCAAGGGGAATCCTGCCATCAGATTTTACCACAGGGGCCTGCCACAGAATTGCACACCCTGAGCGCGGGGCAGGGGCTTGGTTTACTCCCCGTAGATGCTTCCAACCGAGGTGCCGGTGTGGATCCGGCGGATCGCCTCGCCGAGCAACGGCGCGACGGTGAGCTGCGTGAGCTTGGGGATGCGCTTCTCTGGGTCGAGCCGGA
The DNA here is from genome assembly GCA_021788565.1 of Chloroflexota bacterium. The sequence continues at coordinate 1,187 of JAJYKO010000500.1, read as the reverse complement.
TGGTATCCGTGAGCGCGATCTCCTTGAGCGAAGAGTTCTGCAGAAGCTCGATGGCCGGCCCGCTCAGAACACCGTGCACGGCCGCGGCGTAGACCTCCCTGGCTCCCTGGGCCATGACCGCCTCCACTGCCCCCACCATGGAACTAGCCCTGTCTACCTCGTCGTCCACAATTAGCGCCGTCCGGTCCCGCACATCGCCAATAACTGTGAGAGACTTGCTGATGCCACCGTTGCCGATGCGCCTCTTCTCTATAATGGCCAGTGGCGCCTCCATCATCTCGGCGAAGTTGCGAGCCTTTTTGGCAAAGCCGATGTCAGCGGATACGACGACGAGGTCATGAAGTCTTCTATGCTGGTAGTGGTGGCGGAGCAGGTGAACGGCGGTGAGCTCGTCCACTGGAATACTGAAGAAACCCTGAACCTGGCCGGCGTGGAGGTCCAAGGTGAGGACCCGATTGGCACCTGCCACGGTGATCATGTCGGCAAGCAGCCTCGCCGTGATGGGCACTCTTGGCTGGTCCTTCTTGTCGGTCCGAGCGTACGCGAAGTACGGGATCACAGCGGTGATGCGGCCAGCCGATGCCCGTTTGAGGGCATCCAGCATGATCAGCAGCTCCATGATGCTCCGGTTCACCGGCGAGCAGAACGGCTGTATCACGAAGACGTCGTGTTCGCGAACCACCTGGTTGATCTTGACGAAGATGTTCTCGTTACTGAACTCGAACACCTCGGCCTTGCCCAATGGGACCTCTAGAAAGCGACAAACCGCTTCGGCTAGAGCAGGGTGGGCATTCCCCGTGAACACGCTCAGGTCTCGATACAACCCTGACCCCTCCCGTCTCGCAGGCTGCCGTAGCGGACGGCAAGGTGCTGTGAGAGCAGAATAATCGGCGGGAACGCGCAGAGTATATCACGTTCCAGGCCCATCCTCCATACGAATGCGTACATTTCTCCGTGAAGACATCATCCAGAGTGCCTCGCGCGGCGCTGAAGCGACCGCGCTGAGAATACGAAGCCCTGACGGGCAGGGTCCCAGTCCGAAGGACTTTGTCTTTTCAGCCCGACGGCTTCAGCCTCGGGCGAGCCGAGGCCCGAGCCCAGTCGAGACTGCTGACTTTGAGACGGTTTCACCTCAGTCCTCCAGGCCGTGTATCTTTCGGACGGCCGATACGACCGGTTCCGCGGCC
>JAJYKO010000499.1 GCA_021788565.1 Chloroflexota bacterium | reverse complement strand
GAGCGCAAAGGCCCGACAGGGCGAGCCGTCAATGGGACCCAGGCTAAGCGGCATCGCGAAGAAGAGCACCCTCTGCTGCTCGAGCAGATGCAGGTTGCACAGGTACTCGACCTGGACTATGCCGCTGCCGAGAAGGACCTCGTGACACGGCATCTCTTGGAGGGTGACCTTGCGCTTGCTCAGTTCGCGAATGGAGTAATCCTGCGGGAAGTCGTAGCCTACCGCCTTCACACCCCTGTTTGCCAGCCACTCGGCCCCCGACCGATCCACGAAGGGAGAACGATCCCAGAAGTCCCGCTCCCGCCACGACAAGCGAAGGCCGAGGTCGGTGCGCAGCAGGGCGATGTCTCCGGCCACGAGATCTTGTCCCCGCTCCTCGAGGTCGGCTGCCCTGATAGCCTCGTTGTCGCTCTTGTCGGTCAGGTCCACGACCACGGCCTCGCCCCACCACTGATCAATCGGCACCTGATTCAGGGGCTTGCCGCCCGGGATCATGTGGGCAGGGGGATCGACGTGGGTAAATGCGTGGGTACCCAACGTGATGCGCGAACTGTTGGCGAGACCACCCGCGCTGATGCTCGAGACTGTCTCGATGCGCGGTTGGAAGCGCCAGTGCTCGACGATGGGCAGGGTCAGGTCAACCAAGCGGAGTTCCTGGATAGTCTTCAATATGCAACCCCTCCAGATATCCTTCCCTGAGTTGAAGCGAACGATGTACCGTCAATAGTCCGGGCGCTGCCAGCGGGGCTGCGCAGCGCAGTATCACCCCCTCGAGTTACGCCGGCCGTTTCGTACCTGGTTTCATGTTCGATTCGCTGGCAGGTAAGAGGATTTTTCGCCAGTCATGCTGATGGCCTGCGAAACTGGAGCAATTGACGGCAGAACAGTGGACCCATCGATGGGATGAGGAGGATAGCTCATTTCCTGAAGCACACGATCTATTGTGTGCTGGTTGTGTTCTGACATCAGCATTTCGGCCCGGGAAGCATCCCTCTTCTTGAAGGCCTCCAGGATGGACCTGTGGTCTTCCAGAGAGGAGAGAGCCACTTCACTGCTGGCTAGCCCCGTGAGCCGATACCGGTATGTCCTGTCCCAGAGGCTGCGGGCGATGCGTGTCAACTCGGCATTTCCCGATGCCTCGTAAATCACTTCGTGGAAGTCTTCGTGTGCTCGCACGACCTCCTGAACGTCGCCACCCTCCGAGAGCTGAGCGGTTGCCTGGACGATCTGCTCGAGTCGCGTGAGATCGTCCTCGGAAAGCAGCTCGCAGGCCCTACGTCCGGCATAGCCGTCAACCAGAGCCCTCACTTCGAACAGCTCCAACAGTTCCTGAGGCGTCATCTCCGCGACGACAACCCCCTTGGCGGCCGTGCGGACCAATCCCTCCGCCTCCAGGCGGTTCAGCGCATCCCTGATGGGAGCACGGCTGACCCCGAGCTGTCTTGCCAGTTCGTCCTGGCTGAGCCTCTCGCCGGCGGCGATGCGGCCGGAGGTGATGGCATCCCTTATGGAGTCGTGGGCCAGGTCGCCCATATGGCGGAAGTCGAGAGTCTCCAATCGGTGCATGGGACCGCCTCTGAGAAACAAGGGGAATACTGTCCACTGGATGCTGTATACGATAGTAGTTCAGGCTCATGGCGCTGTCAAGCACCAATCTCGTTGACTTCCGTAGCCGCACAATGCCGTCCGGCATTCGACAGGCCTCGTTCGTCGGCCTTCCGCTTGACGCACCCGCTGGCTAACCGATCACGCGTCTGAGAGGGTGGTGCCGCACGGCTCGCCGGGCGTATGATCTGTGCCGGGCCGCTCTCAGGAGAAGCAGCCGGCCCGAAGTTGGGTTTGAGCGTGCATGAGGTGCAGATGGCAACAGTCGAGCTCTTGTTCGAAGGCTTTCCGGGCTGGTCGCCAACCTATGGCCGGATAGGGTGGGGATCTATAGCCCTTGTTCGAGCGGGGGGAACCAGCGTTCTCTTCGACACGGGTCATCCCGGTATGCACAGGTTGCTGCTCAGCCGGCTCGCGGCTCTGAAGATGTCTCCAGGCGACATCCATATGGTTGTCCTCAGCCACAGCCACTGGGACCACAGCCTGGGCTTCCCCCTGTTTCCAGAAGCTGAGGTGGTGATCGGTGCTAGGGAACTGGACTGGGCACTGAGGCAGCCCCCGGCGGAAAACCCCTCGATTCCGGGCTACCTGATGAGGCATCTGGCGGAGCATCCGAGGTTAAGATTGCTGACGGGGGAGACCGAGCTTCTCCCCGGGGTCACCATGATCGACACCCCTGGTCACACCCCGGGTCACATGTCCATGCTGGTATCCACAGCCGACGGCCTGACGGCAATTGCCCAGGACGCGATCAAGAACAGGGCCGAACTTCTGTCTCGGACCGCCGAACAGACTTTGGATGCGGCTGCCAGTCGAGGGAGCATCGATAGAATAGCCGGCCTGGGGGGAATAATCGTGCCTGGGCACGACAGAGCGTTCCGGCTTGAGGGCGGCCGGGCCAGATACCTGGGGCCATTGAAGGTCGACATAGTCGCAAAGACGTCTCCTGATCTAGCAGAGCAGACGGTCTTCAGCATATCCTTGAGCTAGTGGTCTGGGACTCGTGATCTGATACCTTGGAGCCTGGGTTGTCCTCAACCCGGGCGGCTCCCTATCGACCGCCTGCTGCGTGACGCTGCGCTCGCTTGCGGGCCTTGCGGAGTCATCGTTCCGCCACCCCCACGGCCTGGTCATGGACACTGAATGACTCCTTTTGCCCAGAGGCAGTCCCCGCAGGTGGGAAAGCCGTTGCCCAGGCAGTCTTCCTCGTTGTTTGCGGACAGATCGCAACCACCGCAGTCGGTACACGGCGGAAATGTGAACCTGATTACGGACTCGCGGAACCGCTTGAAGTCCGCTCGATCCCAGATAGCCTTCGCGTTCTCGCTGCCTACGTTGCCGAAGGAGCACTTTCTTATGCTTTTGGCCCTGCCCAGAACGAAGCACGAGTAGCTGTGCATTAGCGGGACGCAAGGACTCACCGACCCATCCCAGGCGACCGCCAGCGAGCCCTGATTCACAAAAGGGCAGTAGCCGGAGCTACCCGCCATCCGGTCCGGGGAGAACTCCTTTTGGCTGCTGTGCTGCAGCAGTTCCAGAATGTGCGTGTCGAGTTCCCGCCGCCAGTCTATCCTCGGCAGCACGACCTCGGGGGTCCATTTGGAGCGGTGATGAGGATAGACGCTCCCCGCGCTGGCCCCGTAGAGGGTCTGTTCAACCATGTCCTCCGTGTACGGCAGGATGTGGGAGACCACCAGGAAAGATGCCTCCATAGACCTCGCGAGCTCCAGGAGGTTTTTGATCTCGCCGACGTTCTGGCGCGTCAGAACGAACTCGAGACCGATCTCGGGCGAACGACTTCTCGCGGCGTCTCTGATGGACCGCAGCAGCGCCACATTTCTCTGTACCCCGTCGATATCCGAGCCCGCTCTCGCCGCCGCGTGGATACTGGGCGATGCCCCATCGACCGATACCACGATGGAGTCAAGCCCCGATGAGACGAGCTTTCGGGCCATCGGGGCGTCGATGCGAAGCCCATTGGTGATCATTCGGGTCTCGGCACCTATTCCTTTGGCGAGGGCGATCATCTCGGAGATGTTCGGATGCAGAAGCGGTTCCCCAAAGCCCCAGAAGTTGATGCTTCGAGCCGATGGAATCGCTCGCAGTCCCTCGATGAGGAGGTTGTAGCTATCCATCGACATGAATCCGATCCGTTCATGCCACGAATGTCGCATGCACGCCTGGCACGAGAGGTTGCAGCCGTTGGTTGGCTCGACGTACACCCGCCGTAGAGATGGATCGGCTTTTCGCAGGAGGAGCCCGGTGTCGGTCTCGACGACCAGAAACTCATCGCCGGGCGCGATGCCGGTTCGCGAAAGCAACTGTTCATCGAGTACCACGGCTCGATCGTTTCGGGCGGTTGCCTTGCCAGTGGGTTCCCTCGCGTCCATCCTGCGTCGCCTCTATTTACCAGGTTGTTGCTACCGTTATAGCACATTCTTGGATGGCACGCCACAGCTCCGGTCACCAGCGCAATGCCCAGGCCTACGGGGTCTCCGAGACCCCGTGGGTCTCGCCCAAAACCTGTTTGGGCTGGCTCGCTAGGCAAAGGGTCGAGTGGCGCTGTAGAATCCAGCCTCGATACGAATCTCAGCATTTTTCGGAGGTCGCGGAGCCTTGTCGAATGGACCTATGCCTCGCCTTGTGATTGCCGGCACCTCCAGCGGCGTCGGGAAGACGACGATTGTGGTGGGGCTGATGGCGGCGCTCCGGCGCCGGGGTCTGAAGGTGGCTCCGTTCAAGGTCGGCCCGGACTACATCGACCCCAGCCACCACACCGCGGCCACGGGCACCCCCTCGCGGAACCTGGATAGCTGGATGGTCCCGAAGGATGCGCTACTGGAACTGTTCAACAGGGCATGCTGGGGTGCGGACCTGGCGGTGATCGAGGGGGTGATGGGCCTCTTCGACGGCTTCAGCGGTCGGGACGAGACCGGCAGTACGGCGGAGATTGCCAAGCTGCTGGACGCGCCGGTCCTGCTGGTGCTGGACGTGCGGAGAATGGCCAGAAGCGCCGCGGCGATGGCCTGGGGATACTCGCGCTTCGACACTGGTCTCAAGATGGCCGGCTTCATCCTCAATAAGGTAGGCGGAGAGAAGCACTACGGCATGGTGCGCGATGCGATCGAGGGCAGTGGGGTTGGAACGGTCTTCGGTTATATTCCGCGCGATGCTGCCCTGGATCTCCCCGAGCGCCACCTGGGGCTGGTCCCCGCTCCCGAGCAGCCCATCTCGGAGGATTACTTCGATAAGCTAGCGGGGTTGATCGAGACGCATGTAGACGTGGACGGCCTGCTGTCGGCCATCGGCTATCAGCCATCAGCGGCCAGTCCTGTGTCCTACACTCAGAACCCAGAACCCGGAACCCAGAACCCCACTCAGTCCTCAGTCCTCAGTCCTCAGTTCCCCTCGCTCTTCCCCGCCCGTCCTGTCCCACGCCGGGCCGTGATCGCCGTGGCCCGAGACGAGGCGTTCAACTTCTACTACCAGGATAATCTAGACCTCCTGGAGGCTCACGGTGCGGAGTTGGTGTACTTCAGCCCGCTCCGCGACGCGGCGATCCCTCAAGAGGCCGGCGCTATCTACCTGGGCGGAG
>JAJYKO010000498.1 GCA_021788565.1 Chloroflexota bacterium | reverse complement strand
ACGGCAGCAGAATCTGCGGCAGGGTGAACCCGATGTATTGATCCCCCAGAAGGGAGAGCCCGTGGATCGCCAGGAGCCCCATGGCGAGCAGCGCCGTGAACTCGTGCAGGTCGAAGGAGCGCCACCTGGCCACCAGGGCATCCATGATCCGCGTATTCACGGCTAGACCCAGCACCACGTTCAGGAACAGCATCAGGTACGCGCTTAAGCCCGCTGCCCTGGAGATGTACCAGAAGGTGTGGTCGATCTGCTGAGATGCTGTACTGGCGCTCGCCTGAGCCGGCTGGGTAGACTGCTGAGAAGTTAGCTGCACGGGCACCTGCCCTGCTAGCCCGACCTGGAGGTTCCCAGAGCTGTCAACCGAGAAATTCCCGCTGAGCTGCGTTGTCCCGCTCGAGTCCGAAAGCGCGATGCTGCCGGCTCCGCTGGAGCTCAGTTGACCGGAAGCGTTGCCGGTCACGCTGGACCCATTCGGTCCGGTCAAGGTGAACTGTCCCGCCAGATCTGTCACTCGCTGGGCGCGCCTCTCGCGTTCCCCGAATCCTCCCTTTCCTCCCGACGACGAGAAGTGCACGCCCACGGGCTGCATGGTCACCTCAAGATGGTAGCCGTTGGTCGCGTTCGCGGAGAGCAAGAGCTGCGGCACGCTCTGGCTCTGGTCCACCTGTGCCCCGCCCTGCATCTGAAGAGAGATGTTGGTGGCCTGGCTTGCGGCATTCACAATGGATGGTGCGATTAGAATGGCGGCGACCACCAGGACGGCCGCCAGAAGCCTACGAAGCATGTTGCAACTCCTTCTGAAGGCTCGGCGTGAGTTCCAGATGTCCTCCGTCCAGGACCAGGATTCCCTTCACACCACGCTCTTCGAGGAACAGGATGCCCTCTCGCGGACCGAGCAGGAGTGCTGCCTTAGCGAGGGTCTCGGCCCGTGCTGCTGAGCTGGCAATCGCGGTAACGGACGCCACTCCACTGGCGGCGGGGTGGCCTGTGCGCGGATCAATCAGATGGTGCCGCTCCTGCCCCTGGAGGACCCATCGTCTACGGCTCGTCGTCGACGTTACTACTGCCCGATCGCGGACGGCCAGCACGGCGACGTCTCGACCACGGTTCGTGGGGTCTTCAACCCCCACGGTCCACGGCGCGCCGTCGTCCTGGGTACCGGCCGCGTATATGTCGCCCCCGGCGTCCACAACGAAGTTGTCGAACCGGCGCAGGACTTCGGCTGCTCGATCTACCGTCCATCCCTTACCGATCCCGCCGAGGTCGAGGCCGGTATTCGGGGGCAGGGTGATTGTGCTCGATCGCCGGTCCACCACCACGTCCCGCCAACAGAACGAGGGACGGGGAAGCGGGGAGCCGGCGGGACGCGGAGACAGGGATACGGGGAGACTGGGAGATGGGCAGGGCGAGACTCCCACCGGGCCGCCCCCTCTCCGGCATAGGTCCCCAGCGCGCACTCCCAGGAGCTCGAGGTCCCCATCTTGATGCTCCGAGTACCTGGTCCCGTCGTTCAGCAGCTCGAAGCTGCGGTCGTAACCCGCTGCCAGGAGCGCGTTTAGCACCGTCGGGTCGAAGAGCCCATCGGTTTCTCTGGCCGCCGTGAGCGCCTCGGCGACGGTCCTGAGCAGCAATGGAGACGCCCTGAAAGGTCGGCCCGCCGATAGGTTGAGCGCAGAAAGCTCGCTCTCAGGAAGGAACCGGCTCAAGGCGTGCTCTGTTTCCGCAAACATCGCTTCGACCCGTCGAGCCGCGGTCCGAGCTTCACCCTCAGACCCGGAGTCGATAACGATCTGAACTTCGGTGTTCATGGCCCGAAAACTGTGGACTATTCTCGTCACTACACTTCTCCTGCCCTATGAACCGCGTGTTCGAAAGAGCGGAGGAGAGGGGCTGAACTGCGGGCTGCTGCTGGACCCGGACGACGACGAGAACGCGGGAGCTTGCTGAAACGTGATTCCCTGAGATGAGACAGCGGTCTGTTGCGCCGTCGTGCTGGCGAGCGTGTTGTGCACAGGCTGAGGTCCATTGACTACGCCCGCCCAAAAGCCAATCGTCGCCAGCCCAGTGGCCAAAACGACCGTCCACCGTGCGAAGCGATTGTTTCGCTTAACTGATGCCATTCGTGGTCCCCATTTTCTGGTTCCGAATAGGTCCTCTTCGCGGCTCATGCGTCCGCGGTGGTCCCGAGAGGTGTCTAAACCTTACTGATCCATATAGTCGCACTCTCAGTATAGTCGCACGCTCAGTACCCGTGGCAACAATTCTATGTTATACATGCGTTAAATGAGTGTAAAAGTAGTAGGGGGGCCGGCGAGAACAGCTTCGCCGGGGGACAATGCAGAGGTTCGGGACATGTTGAAGCAGGAGCGGAGCATGAGCGACAAGTTGTCAGATGGGAGATGTCAGCACCCGATCAACGCGCCGTGCGCACGCTTTTCCCGGGGGAGCCATCATGCTCACGGTTCTCGGCTTTAGTGTGTTGTGAGATGGTCTCCGTGATGCGCTGGACTCGCGGACGCGGTGACAGCCGTCTTAGGCATTTCCCTTTCTGGAGACCTCGCCTCCGTCACCAGATCCCTGTCAAGGCTTTGCCGTCCTAACTTGCGCGCCACCCACTGCTGGAAGTCGTCCATCACCGTGTAGCCGGCCGGTACCACCACCAGAGTCAGGAGGGTGGATGTAATAAGCCCGCCGATCACGGCGATGGCCAGGGGAGCTCGAGTTTCCGCGCCTTCTCCCAACTTCATAGCGAGGGGAAGCATCGCGAACACCATGGCGGCCGTGGTCATCAGGATCGGTCGTAGCCTCGTGGGACCTGCTTCGAGCAACGCGTCCCGGCGGGAGTACCCCCTCTTCCTCAGCGTGTTGGTGTAATCCACGAGCAGGATGGCGTTCTTGGCGACGAGCCCGGCGAGCATGATCAGCCCCACGAGCGACATCATGTTCAGGGTGTCGTGGGTGATCAGGAGGGCGCCGATCGCCCCCACGGAAGCCAGGGGAAGTGCGCCCATAATCACCAGAGGATAGACCAGGGAGTCGTAGAGCGCTGCCATCAACATGAACATCAGCACAATGGAGGTGCCGAGGGCCTTCAACAGGTCGGAGAACGCGTCCTGCTGAAGCTGTGTATCGCCGGCCATGACGATCTGGTAACCGGGCGGCAGGTTGAGGGCATTGGTCGCCTTCTTGATGGCGGCGGAGACTTCTCCCAACGGCCTATCGGTGAGGTTAGCCGTAAGGGTGATCTGCCTGGTGCGGTCCTCGCGGTCGATCACGGTCGGCCCCTCCACCGGCACGAGGCTGGCGACCTGACTCAGCTTCACCTGGGTGCCTTTGGAGGTGGTCAGATCGATATCCGGTATCGAGGAAAGTTCCATGCCGGCCGGCGCCGACGCGTACATGACTCGGATGTCAACCTTGTCTTCGTTCTCCTTGCGAAGCTCGGTGGCCACGGTCCCCTCGAAGGCCGTTCGCATGGTCGCGGCCACCTGGGCCGTCGTCAGCCCCAGGTCGGAGAGCTTCTGCTGGTCCACCTGTATCCGCATCTCCGGCGAGCCTGCTTCGGCGCTGTTGGTGACGTCGATCGTGCCTGGCGTCCTCTGCATGATATCCTGCACCTGCGTGGCGATCTTGGACAGCACGTCGATGTCGGCACCCCTGATCCTAACGGTGACGGGAGCGCCGGTGTAGCCGACGATACTGGGCATTTGAGCAGTGGCCTTCATCCCCGGAATGGAGGAGCCGATGCGGCGGGCGTCCTCAGCTACCTGATACGAGGAGCGTGACCTCTCGGACATCGGCTTGAGGTTGACGTAGATCGTGGCGGAGCGCTGTTGGGGGAGACCGAAGGTTCCTCCAGTCCCGACAACTGTCAGCATCGATTCAACTTCGGGCAGCTTCATGAACTTCTGCTCGAACTGCTCCACCGCATCGTTGGTTGACTGGAGCGAGTATCCAGGCGGCATGTCCAGCGCTACGCTGAACTGGCCCTGGTCCGACTGCGTAAGGAACTCGGTGGGGACTATGTTCAGCGCCACCATGGCGATGCCGGCAAAGAATGCGAGGACACCGGCCGCCAGCACCATCCATCGCCGCCGCAAGGCCCCACCGAGGAGATGACGGTAAAACCGCCTGAGCCGCCCGTACCCGGCCTCCCACCGGGACCAGATGGGCGCCAGCGGCGAACGCTCCTCGTCGGTCGCCTTCAGCCAGCGCGAGGCCAGCATCGGCGTCAGGGTGAAGGAGACCAGCAGAGAGAAGAGAGTCGCGGCGACGATGGTGCCGCCGAACTCCTTGAAGAACTGGCCTACCATGCCCGTGAGGAACGCCAGGGGCGTATACACCACGACGTCCACCATGGTGATGGCGACGGCGGCTGCACCTATCTCCGCCCGACCGTTGATCGCCGCCGTCCACGGACTCTCCCCGAGCTTCATGTGCCGGTAGATGTTCTCCAGAATCACTATGGAGTCGTCCACCAGGATACCTATGCTCAGGGCCAGCCCCATCATGCTCATCATGTTCATGGAGAAGCCGAGCGCCCACATTGCACCGAACGCGGCTATTAGCGATGTAGGGATGGAGACCAGCACGATAAGGGTGGATCGCCAGGTGTGGAGGAACAGCAGCAGGACGATGGCCACGATGATCGCGGCATCCCTGAGATTGTTCTGAACGCTGGCCAACGTCTTTCGCACGAACTCGGAGTTGTCGACAACCGGCGTGATCCGCACCCCCTGCGGGAGCGTTGGCTGTAGTTCCCCGAGCGCCTTGCGCACTCCCTCGGCGACGGCAACGGTGTTGGCCGTCTTCTGCTTCTGAACCAGGATGCCGACGCCTTCGACCCCATTCACTCGACTGATGGAATCTTGTTTCTTGAAGGTGTCCTGCACGGTGGCAACGTCACCTAGCCGTACGGTCTCCCCCGTGGGGGTGGTGGCGATGACGAGGCCTGCCAGTTGACTCGGATCCTGAAGGAGACCGTAAACTCGTAGCGAGTAGTCGTATGCTCCGTCTCGCACATCGCCGCTCGGGGCGGACAGGTTGGCCGCGGCCAGGGCAGAGGTGACCTGAGTTAGGGCAATGCCGTGACCGTCTAGCTTGTCGCGGTCCACCACGACGTGGATCTCTCGCTCGCGGCCGCCCACAAGCTGGACCGAAGCCACGCCGGGCACTGCCTCGATCTTGGGACGAATGGTGTCGT
>JAJYKO010000497.1 GCA_021788565.1 Chloroflexota bacterium | reverse complement strand
GAACGGAGTCGAACCCGAGGGCTGCCAGTTCCGCGCGGGCCTCGGGTTCGGCAAAGATGTCCCTGGAGACGTACTCGATCTGGTGACGCGAAAGGAACTCTTTCGCAGCAGCGCACGTGGCTCAGCCCGGCCTGATATAAAGGCGAAGCATCCGATCGGTCATGTGTCTCTCCTTGCTGTCCCCAATATCGCGGCACGCAGGTAGCGCACAGATTACTCCAGGGAGGCCGCCCAAGAAAAGCGGAAATACGTCAAAAGGCGTATTGACAGCGCCGCCCAACCGGCTAGAATATGAACGATCGTTCGTTCATGGAGACAGAATGTCTGCGCCGGCCAAGACTTCCGCGGGGCTGAAGACCAGAGAGGCGATCCTCGAGGCGGCCAAACACCTGTTCCTACGCCAGGGCTACCACGCCACCGGCATGCGGGAGATCGCCCACGAGGCCGGCATCAGCCTCGGCACAACCTACAACCATTTCACGTCTAAAGAGGAGATCCTCAAGGAGCTGCTCGTCCAGCACAATTTCTGGGGCGCCATAGCCGACGGGCTTTCCCGCGCCCAGGGTGAAACCGTCGCCGAACTGCTCGAGAACGGTTTCACCGAAATCATGTCTGCCCTCCACGGCAAGAGCGATTTCCCTCAGTTCCTCTTCATGGACATGCTGGAGTTTCAGGGACGGCACGTCGGCGAGTTAGTGAGTGAGGCTGTGCCGATCTTCCTCGCGTTTTTCCAGCGCGTCCATGCCGTTGGCCAGCTACGGGGAGAGCTGCGAGATATCTCGCCTGTACTGCTCGCACGTACCTACATTGGGATGATCTTCTCCTCATTCATAATCGAAAACGTTCTGGGCGTGGTGCTGCTACCAAACGTCCGCCTTCCACTCCACGTGGATGGCTGGGAGCACGGGATGGCCGACATCCTCCTTCACGGGGTTCTCAAGGAATTCCCCGACCAGAGAGGAGAGAACTGAGATGACAGTCAAGTCGACGGGAGATAAGGAGACGGGGCGGCGGGGCGAGTTACCTAACCCCCCAGCCCCCTTCCCGGCGCGGGAAGGGGGAGAAAGCTCCCCTCTCCTCGTAGGGGAGGGGCCGGGGGTGGGGTCTGGTCAGTCCTCGGCCCCCAGTCCCGATAAAAAGGCTCACCGCCACGGACCGCCGCGTCCGGCCATCGCCCTGGTGGTACTGCTGGTGATCGCCACGGCTGCCTACTGGGCGTATGGACAGATCTCGGCGCCCCCTGTCAACGGGATCACCGCCTCGGGCACCATCGAGTCCGATGAGGTGTCCATCGCCTCCGAGGTAGCAGGACGCATAGTTCAGATCAACGCCGACGAGGGGGATCGTGTGACGGCCGGGGAGGAGTTGGTGAAGCTGGACGACAGCACCCTCCAACTCCAGTATCGGATGGCCACCGACCCCGCCAGTCAGCGGTTGCTGCAGGCACAGATCGACAAGACGTCTATCCGCTCGCCCCTGGATGGGGTGGTCATTCGCCGCTCCTTCCAGGTTGGAGAGGTGGCAACTCCGGGGGCCAGCATCATGGTCGTGACCAAGACCAACCCCGTGAAGCTCACTCTGTACGTGCCGGAAGCAGAGATCGGCCGCGTGAAGGTGGGACAGAGGGTAGACGTGCGGGTCGACTCCTTTCCCAACGACGTCTTTCCTGGCCAGGTGACCTTCATCTCCAGCAAGGCCGAGTTCACCCCGCGTAACGTCCAGACGCAGAGCGATCGAATGGGTCTGGTCTTCGCCGTGAAGGTGCAGATACCCAACGCGGATCAGCGGCTGAAATCCGGCATGCCCGCCGACGCGACCGTGGTGACGGGGGTCGGGGGTCAGGGGACGGGAGACCGCCCCCCGACCCCTGACCCCCGAGGGCAAGGGACATGACAAGCCGCATCCTCCCGATAATCCGTAAGGAGTTCATCCAGATCCGGCGGGACCCGCGCACTCTGGTTATCATGTTGATGGTGCCGGCCCTCCAGATGTTCCTCCTGGGATACGGAGTCAAAACCAACGTCGATCACATCCCCACCGTGGTGTACGACCAGGCGATGGATGCCGAAAGCAGGCATTTCGTCCAGGCATTCGCCAACACGGGGTACTTCGATATCCTCGGACAGGTCTCCAGTATGGCTGAGGCTCGCCAGGAGATCGACCGCGGCAATGCCAAGGTCGCCTTCATCATCCCGCCCAACTTCACCAGGGATCTGGATGCGGGGAAGCAGGCGCAGGCTCAACTGATGGTGGACGGGTCGGATCCAACCACGGCCAGCACGGCCCTTTTCACCGCCACCGCCATAGCCCAATCGCAGGCGTCCGACCAGGTGCAGGCATTACTGGCACGCGCCGGAATCACCGCCGACCTGCAGATGCCCATCGACCTTCGCCCCAACATCCTATACAACCCCAGCATGCAGAGCGTTAACTTCATGATCCCCGCCCTGGTCGGCCTGATTATCCAGATCCAGGCGGTGATGCTGACGGCCTTCGCCATCGTGCGAGAACGGGAGAAAGGGACCCTGGAGCAGCTAATCGTCACGCCCATCAAGTCGTGGGAGTTGATGGTGGGCAAGATCGTGCCCTACGTTCTGATCTCCTTCATCCAGGTCGGTGTGGCGCTCCTCGTCGGCACCCTGTGGTTCAAGGTGGGGATCGCCGGGAGCCTGGCCCTGCTGCTGGTGTTATCGCTTGTCTTCCTGATCGGCTGCCTGGGGATCGGTCTCTTCTTCTCCACCATATCCAAGACTCAGTCCCAGGCGATGCAGTTGACGTTCCTGATAGTCGTGCCGTCGTTCGTGCTGTCGGGGTTCGTTTTTCCGCGAGAGGCGATGCCCGCTGCCCTCTACTACCTGGGGTATCTCTTCCCGCTCACCTACTTTCTGGACATCCTGCGCGGGATCTTCTTGAAAGGGATCGGCATGGAGTACCTCTGGTTCGACGTGCTGCTGCTGACGATATTCGGGCTGACCGTCTTCGGCGTGAGTGCCCTGCGCTTCCACAAGAAGCTGGAGTAGTGGGATGTTCCCCTGGAAAAGCCGCGCCAGACCTCACCCCCACCCCCTCTCCGGAGCGGAGAGGGGAGGCTCCCCCTTCCCGACACGGGAAGGGGGCCAGGGGGTTAGGTCTGCCCCGACCGTGTTTGCCGTCGAGACGTTGGGCCTACGCAAGGCCTTCAGAGAAGTGGAGGCGGTGCGCGGACTCGACCTGCGGGTGAGGAGCGGCGAGATTCATGGGCTGGTTGGCCCGGACGGCGCCGGCAAGACCACGACCATGAGAATGTTGTGCGGGGTGCTGGCGCCGGATTCCGGCCGTGCGCTGGTGCTGGGTCGCGATACGATGGTGGAACCCGAGGTGGTGCGGGAGCGCATAGGGTACATGCCGCAGCGCTTCTCCCTCTACGGGGATCTGACGGTGCTGGAGAACCTGGCGTTCTTCGCCGACCTTTACCAGGTGCCGAAGCGAGAGTGGGCGGAGCGCTCGTCAGAGCTTCTCTCCTTCAGCCGCCTTTCGCCCTTCGCCGACCGGTTGGCCGAATACCTGTCCGGCGGAATGAAGCAGAAGCTTGCCCTGGCCTGCACCCTGATCCACCAACCCGAGCTTCTGCTGCTGGACGAGCCTACCACCGGGGTGGATCCGGTCTCGCGTCGCGAGTTCTGGCGGATCCTCTACTCACTCCTAGGCCGCGGCGTAACCATCCTGGTATCCACGCCCTACATGGACGAAGCGGAGAGGTGTAACACGGTTAGCTTCATGGCGGCCGGCCGGATTGCGGTAAGCGAGACGCCGAACGAGCTGAAGAGGCTGGTGGGGCGAGAGATCCTGGAGATGCGGGCTGAGCCCCGTAGGGCGGCGATGCTGGCCGCGCGTCAGATTCCGGAGTTGGAGGACGTGCGGGTGTTCGGGGATCGGCTGCACCTGGTCACCGTGGATGCCCAGCGCGCGGAAGAAGCGACGCGAGCCGCGTTCGAGGGCAACGGAATACGCATTTTGAGCCTCAGGCGGATCGAGCCGTCCATGGAGGACGCCTTCATGAGCCTGACGAGTAGCAATTAGAGATTAGCAGATAGCAATTAGCTGCTGGATGCCAAATGCTAGCTGCTTCTCACCGAAAGCTGATGGCTAATGGCTAATAGCTCGTTTGCGGTGGAAGCGACCAACTTAACGAAGAGGTTCGGCGAGTTCACCGCCGTGGACGGCATCTACCTGCAGGTGGAGAGGGGAGAGATATTCGCCTTCCTCGGGCCCAACGGCTGCGGCAAGACGACAACCATCCGCATGCTGTGCGGCATCATCACTCCCACCAGCGGCACCGGGCGGGTGGCGGGCTTCGACATCGTCGCCGAGAGCGATCGGGTGAAGGACAATATAGGCTACATGTCCCAGCGATTCTCACTCTACGAGGACCTCACGGTTAAGGAGAACCTGGAGTTCTACGCCGGTGTCTACCAGGTGCCAACTTTCGAACGGTCTCGACGGATCGCTGAGTTGATCGACATCGCCGGTCTGAGGGGACGGGAAGGCGAGTTGGCCGCCAACCTCTCGGGTGGATGGAGACAAAGGCTCGCTCTCGGCTGCTCCATAGTCCACCGGCCGCCCATCCTCTTCCTGGACGAGCCCACGGCTGGGGTAGACCCCGTGTCGCGACGACGCTTTTGGGATATGATTTACGACCTTTCGGAGCAGGGGGTCACGGTCTTTGTGACCACCCACTACATGGACGAGGCCGAGCACGCCCACAGGGTGTCGCTGATGATGGCAGGAAAGATCATCGCCTGCGCCAGTCCTGACGCCCTCAAGGCAGCCAGCCGTCCTGGCTCTCTGCTGGAGGTGAAGTGCGAGCCGCTGGTAGCCGCGCTGGAGATCCTGCCAGGAGTGCCTGGGGTGAAGGATGTCGCGGTGTACGGGAGCCTGCTCCACGTGGTGGTGGAGCCATCCAAGGAGAGGCCCGCGCTGATACGCCGGGAGTTGGAGGCTCGAGGCCTTTCTGTCGGGGGTGTAGAGCCGATCCAGCCGTCGCTGGAAGATGTATTCATCGGGGCTGTGAGCCGATAGCTGTCAGTCATCAGCTATCAGTCATTAGTCGCCGATGGATAGTTGATGGCTATGGGATGAAACGTAGAGGTAGTGGTTCGGACGGCTGGGGCCATGGACAGCGCCGAGATTGGGATGTCCGAGGCCACGGTATTCGAGCTACGGCAGG
>JAJYKO010000496.1 GCA_021788565.1 Chloroflexota bacterium | reverse complement strand
CGCGAGTATCAGGCTGCCCACCAGCGCCAGCGGAATGTTGAGTTGCTCCAGCAGCACCGGAAGGATCGCAGGTAGGTAATTTATGTAGCCGTCGTTAAGGAAGTGAGCCCATGCAAGAGCGCCGAGAGATCCGCTAGGGGAGTCTTTGGCATTGGATGGGACCACCACGCGCGTTGACATCTTCATGCCCCGCATACTGGCATGAGCAGTGCCAGCCCGACCACCTCGAGGCTGGGCTCGCCCGAGTAGGGGCGGCTCGCGAGCCGCCCCTACGTCGATCCTATCGGGCTGGAACCAAGCCCCGCAGGGGCTTCGTCTTTTCAGCCCGATGGCTTCAGCCTCGGGCGAGCCTTCGCGAGATTCTCGGCCACGGACAACAGAACCCCCTCTCCACATACGGGGAGAAGGGGTAAGGAGGGAAGGAGGTGCCGTTCGAACTGCCCCTGACTATCCCTGCTGCTGGTTCAGCTCCACCTCGAGCTGGATCTTGACTTCATCGCCCACCAGCCAGCCTCCGGCCTCCAGGGCCGCGTTCCAGTTCAGTCCGAAGTCCTTGCGGTCGATTTTCGTCTCGGCGCTGAAGGCCGCGACGTTCGCGCCCCACGGATTCTTGCCTGTGCCGACGAACTCCGTATCGAGAACTACCTCCCTGGTTACGCCCCGGATGGTCAGGTCTCCGATAATCCGGTAGCGGCCGTTGCTTGCACGCTCGATCCGGCGGCTCTTGAAGACCAGTTGCGGGTACTTTTCGGCATCGAGGAAGTCTGCCGATCGGAGATGCGCGTCCCGATTGACGTCGCGGGTGTCGATGGTGGCGGCCTCGACCCTCGCCTCGAGGGTCGAGCGCTCGGGGTTGGTCTCGTCGAAGTCGACGTCGATTTCAAACTCGGCGAAGCGGCCCCTCACGGTTGTAAACATCATATGCTTGACGGCGAACTCCACGCTAGTATGCGCCTTGTCTACGCTCCATACTGTCCTGGTGGACTCGTTCTGTGCGGATGCGGACATCTGTCATTCTCCAGATCATCTTCATGTAGTCTGGGGGCGCCGGCGCGCTCGCGGCTCAAGCCCCAGCTGCTTACGTTGCATAAGCCAATATAGCAAGATGAGTGCCTTCTGTCAAGGGTCTGAGATGTGCTATTATTAGGGTGAATGCAGAGCTGAGAAAGAGATCGAGGATAACTGATGTCCACTGAGCAGGCAGCACAGTCGGAGGCGTTTTGTCCATACTACCACCGAGCCATGGAGTTGATCGGCCGCCGGTGGGCAGGCGTGATCCTCATGGCCATGATGAGCGGAGTCGAGCACTTCAGCGACCTCGTCTCGGCCATACCCGGCCTCAGCGACCGCATGCTTTCAGAGCGGCTCAAGAACCTGGAGTCGGAGGGCCTGGTGCGGCGGGTAGTCATTCCGGAGACACCTGTTCGCGTGGAGTACCACCTGACCGAGAAGGGCCATGCCCTGGGGGGCGTGGTGGAGGCGGTCACTGCCTGGGCTCACGACTGGCTGGTTCTACCGGAGCAGGCTTCCACAACCGACTCGTGCGAAGACGCTTCCGAAAAAGAGCAACCGGCGGAGGCCGTCGCCCGACGATAGGCTGTTGCGCGGGTCTCTGGAGCAATCGTTGGTGCAGCCACTGAGAGACACAGTAGCGCTGGTTACCGGAGCCACCCGGGGGGCAGGGCGCGGCATCGCCTGCATGTTGGGCGACGCGGGCGCAACCGTCTATTGCACGGGCCGCAGCGTCCGCGGTAGGCCCGCCACCGGAAACCGGCCCGAGACCATCGAAGAGACGGCCGAGATGGTATCGACCCGGGGAGGTGTGGGTATCGCCCTGCAGGTCGACCACACGGTCGAGGATCAGGTCATGGCCCTGGTCGAGCGAATTCGCCGCGATCACGGTCGTCTCGACCTCCTCGTGAACGATGTGTGGGGCGGCGACGAGTTGACCGAGTGGGGTAAGCCGTTCTGGGAGCACTCCCTGGCGAACGGCCTCCTCATGCAGGAAAGGGCAGTTTTCTCCCACATCATCACCAGCCACTACGCGGCGCCGCTCATGGTCGAGCGCCGCGTAGGCCTGATCGTAGAGGTGACGGATGGCGATCGTCCCGAGTACCGGGGCAACCTCTTCTACGATCTGGTGAAGTCATCGGTTATCCGCCTGGCCTACGCGATGGCCGAGGAGCTTCGTCCCCACAACGTAACCGCGCTCGCGCTCACGCCCGGCTTTCTCCGCTCAGAGGCTGTGCTCGACCACTTCGGCGTCGCCGAAGCGAACTGGCAGGACGCCGTGAAGCAGGACCCGCACTTCGCGGCTTCCGAGACCCCTTACTACATCGGCCGGGCGGTGGTCGCTCTGGCCTCCGATCCCGACGTATCGGCGAAGTCCGGAAGCGTGCTGACCAGTTGGAGGCTTGCCGCGGAGTACGGCTTCACCGATGTGGACGGGCGCCGTCCGGACTGGGGAAAGCACTGGGAAGAGCATGTGAAGGGCGCATAGCCTGGATTATTCATCGCTGTAGCGTCCCCGTGGGGCAGACATTCGCGCACCGACGAGGCCACGCGCGCCCATGAAGGGCGCGGCTACAAGGTGCCATGAACGTGCCGGGTGCTTAGGCCGAGCCTCTTCCGGTTTCCAGTATGCGCCACAATTCGTCGCGGTAAGAGATCTCCAACTCGTGCTTCTGACCGCGGGAGGTTACCCAAAGGCCGGAGGGGATCACGCGACCGATGACGGCGGCCGATATGCCGATGGCGCCTAACTCTCTCGCCATGGCCTCACCGTCAGGGCAGGCTACCAGCATGGAGCCGCTGGAGATTAGCTTCAGCGGGTCCGCATGGAAGAAGCGGCACACCTCGGCGGTTTCCGGTTGCACCGGTACCGAGTCCGCGTCGACCTCCACCCCGAGTCCCGCCGCAGTCACCATTTCGTAGATAGCCCCCAGCACGCCACCTTCGGTGGTGTCGTGCATCGCCGTAGCACCCATCCGGGCCGCGGCCAGTCCCTCCGGAACCACGCTGATCTCGGCTCGAAACCCCTTTGCGCGGGCGAGTGCCTCGGTGCTCATCGCTCCCCGCAGTCGCTCCTCGAAGTCGGTGGCAAGGACAGCGGTTCCCTCCAACCCGGCCGACTTGGTGAGCACGAGGGCATCCCCTGATCGTGCCCCGGAGGAGGTGACGTAGCGATCCTTTGGCGCTTTACCGACCGCGGTGGTCGAGATGATGGTGGATTCGAGACCCGGCGTCACCTCAGTGTGGCCTCCCAGCACCTCGATCCCTAGCTCAGAGGCCGCCTGGTGCACCTCCTCCATCAGCGCACGCAGTTCGTCCTCGCGCGCCCGCTCTGCGAGGAGGATAGTGACCAGCACCCCCACCGGCTCGGCGCCGTTTGAGGCAACGTCGTTGCAGGAGACGTGAACGGAGAGCCAACCCGCGTTGCGGGTCGCCCCCGTTATCGGGTCCGTGGAGAGAACGCACACCCAGTCTCCGAAGTCGATGATGGCGGAATCCTCGCCCACCGCGGCTCGGACCAGCACGTCTGGCCGGCGTAAGCCCAGGTGCGGGAAGATGATCCGCTGCAGGTCGGCTGGGGAGAGCTTGCCTGTTTCCATGGATGTGGTCTACGGCTTGAGGCTTTCGTCGCCGGCCCTCTGACCCTTCACCGATGCCGGCGAATGGTGCAGCGCCCCACCCTCCAGCTTATCGAGGGCCGCCGCGAGCTCTGGGCTGATGCTTGCCCCATGCCGGTACTGGAACGGCCACATGGTCTTTCGGTGAAAGAGACCGATCCGATCCCCGTTCTTCAGAACGTGGGAGCGACCCACATCCAGACCGGGCATGTCGGTCAACTGACCGTTGACGAAGACCATCCCCTTCTCCTCTGTGGGGATCCCGAGTTGGTCCAGCAGGGAGCCCAGGGTGCTGCCGTCGGGCATCTCCAACTGCATGCTGGCGGCAGCGCGCTGTCCCTTGTCCCCCGCGTAGGCGGCCACGGGGCCGTACAGCCATACCTCCAGTCGAATCATGGCTACCCTCCCGATCGACGCTGCTACCGGCGTCGGTGCCGGTGCCGGAGTATGTGAGTGAGCACATTCTACACGTAAGCAGGCGCCCGCAACAGTTGGCCCCGCTCCCTGAAATATGCTATACCCTTTGTAGCTGGTTGCTGTTCATCCTGCACCAGCCCATGACTGATAACTGATGACTGACAGCTGATGGCTGACAGCTAAATTGCTCATGGAGGTGCGAAGTGGCTCTCTTACCAAGGGGATTCACGAAGGGACTGGTGGTTGGCGGCGTGATCGCCGTCCTCTGGGGCGTCCTGGGGAACAGGCGCAGGCGCGCTACCGTGGCGGGACCATTGGTGGAGAGGGCCGAGGCGGTGCCGTTCCTGGGTCCGCGACTCTACACCTACTTCGCCGGGCAGTTGATGGACGGGGTCTACCGGTCCGTGGCGTCCGACGTGGTGACAGAGGCTCTGTCTGGAGATCTGCTGGAGCTGGGGGCAGGGCCTGGCTTCCTGGCAACGGAGGTCGGCGCGCGCAACCGGAATCTGCTGGTGACTGCCATGAACGAGACGCCTGGCATGGTGCAGGCTGCCGAGGCGAGGATCCATCACGCAGGGGTGGGGCGCCAGGTGAAGGTATCGCGTGGCCATGCTACCGACATCCCTTACTCGGATAACTCCTTCGATTATGTTATCTCCCTTGGCGGACTCCAGCACTGGAGCGCCCCGGAATTGGCGCTGGCGGAGATTCACCGAGTGCTCCGCCCCGGCGGTAAGGCGCTACTCTACAGCCTCAGGCGCGAGATGCCCACAGAGGGCTGGGACCGCGTGCGGGAGAGAGTGGCACCGCTGCTGCGTTCCGTCTTCGACGTGACTGTGGCGATTCCGGCGGAGCGGGCCGAGACCGAGGGTCAGATACGGGCTCTGGCGGCGCGTACCCCCTTCGGGCAGGCCGAAACCGCCTCGCTGGTGGCGGACATCGCCGGGATGACCGCCCCGGTGCTGACGAAGGTGACGCTGCGGAAGTAGGCTCGCGAAATTGACCCGAAACAGGCCGCCTTGGTAGAATTATGATGCTGGGCACACGCCCAGCATCATATGCTCAAGCCGACGTAGCTCAGTGGCAGAGCAGTGGTTTCGTAAACCACCGGTCGTCAGTTCGACTCTGACCGTCGGCTCCGTATATTGGGGCCTGGAGCATATCCAG
>JAJYKO010000495.1 GCA_021788565.1 Chloroflexota bacterium | reverse complement strand
TGTTTGACGTGGCTGCCTTCACCTGCTAACATGGCATCACAATCGAATAGTCAGAGACAAAGGTCCCCCGCGAGGGGCTAATAGCGAAGCCGGTGGGAATCCGGCGCTGTCCCGCAACTGTGATGCGGCCGCGGACTCGTGGCCGATAAGCCAGGACGCCTGCCTTTGTCTGGATGTTGGCACCTCCGAGAGAGAGGGGCAGGTCCGAACAGAGTGGATTCACCCCTTGTCTATCCGTAGGCAAGGGGATCTTTGTTAAAGCAGACACTCTCTGCGGCCCCTGTCTCGTTCCGAGGCGGGGGTTTCCTTTTGCCGGCGACTGGCAGGACGCCACCACACAATCCTGGGATGCATCCGATGCACCCCTACGTTGATGGTAGTTAGCGCGAAGGATGGCACAGCACCAGGCCGGATTTCCTCGTGTTCTGTATCGCTGTGTCAACCTTCACGCAAAAAAGTTTCGCACGAAGCCCGGCACGTTCTTCCCGGTCAGGTCCTGTTGGAGGCGGCGGTCCGAACCCCATCACGCGGCAACATCTAAGCCCGCCCGGTTTCTCCCAGCGGCTTCCAACATCGGTAGATCCGCCTCCAGCCAAGACGGTAGATCGTGTTTCGCATCGCGGAGGGGTACAGGACGGTCCCCTGCGACTCGGCCCACAGCCTGACCTGCAAGGCGGCCGTGGCGGCCGGGTTTGCCTCCAGTCGAGCGCACAGCAGGCCCTGTCGCTCAACCGGGATGCGCCGTGGGCACCCTCTTGGCCCCGTCGATGAACGTTGACCACTTCCACTAGGCCGAAGTGGGGGCGGGCTCGGTTCAGGCATGGCACGCGGGTGGCCAGCAAGCACGACCCATCAGCCGACCGCACCACCTCCAGCGGCAACCCAGTGCCGCCAGCGCCTACACCACCTATGTGTAGATGACCTTCCCCGCCTTGGACAGCGCGTCCACTATGCCCTGCATGTCCCCGACCCGTCCGATCGCGAGCTTATCCTGGAGCCCGAAGAACTTGACGCACGTGCCGCACAGGACGATGTCCGCCCCCTTCTGGGCCAGCACCTCCAGCATGGGCACGGCGGGCGAGCCCTGCTCGGCCATCTTCACGCCACCGTTGTAGCAGACCACCGTCTCGGGAACTTCGTCCCGGAAGGCGATCGTGCGCAAGAAGTTCACCATGAGTTGGGCGCCCAGCTCCTCGTCGCCCCGACCAAGAGTGGCGGAGTCCACGACGAGCACTGTATTCTCGGAAAGCCGTTGCTCCATTTGCTTCACCTTCTGCCTACAGAGAGTTAACGGGACACGGCGGTAGAACTGCTACAGGTTTCCCCGCCGCCAGTAGTCGTGCCTGAGACGCTCAGCTCTAGGCTAGCCAAGCGAGCGCGGAGATTGGAAGGAAGCGCCTCCCGTGGTTAAGGGGTGGAGATGTCGACAGGTGGCGTCAGCCACCCGACCGGCGATGAGGGCAGCCCCAAGGGCCCCTGCGGCCTGTGGGTCCTGGGGAGTCATCAATGCTACCCCGAGTTTCTCGCCCAGCAACCTGTGCAGACACCGGTTGAGCGCCCCACCTCCCGCGAACACGACCGGCCCCCTGGGACCGACCCGCCGCACCATCGCGGCCACCCGCGTCGCTACGGCCTCGTGCAGCGCCAGCGCAATGGCGCTGGCCTCCTCCCCCCGCGCGATCAAGGAAACCACTTCCGATTCCGCGAAGACGGTGCACAGGCTGTTGATCTGCACCGTCTTCGTGGCGCTCTCGGCAAGCTCGGATAGCTCATCGATGGGCACCTCCAGGGTTGTCGCCATGATCTCCAGGAACTTGCCCGTGCCTGCCGCACACCGATCGTTCATCTCGAACTTCTCCACCTGGCCGCTTTGCGACAGGAGGATCACCTTGCTGTCCTGGCCGCCGACGTCGATGACCGTCCGGCAGCCCGGGAAGAGATGCCGTGCCCCTACTGCATAGGCGGTTATCTCGGACACGGTCTCTCCTCCCACCTCGGGCGCCACGAGGCGACGACCGTAGCCCGTCACCACCAGCCGGTCGTAGCCGATCTCCGAGAGCAGCCCTTGACTCCGTTGCAGCGGGTTGATCCCGGTCGGGACGACTGCCCTGTGCCGGAGTTCGCCCCCATCCACGGTCGCCAGCACGATGGTCCTGGAGCCGACATCCAGTCCCGCCGCGATCACTGGCGGATCATCTCCAGGAAGGCGTCCACCCTCGTCCTCAGCTGCCCCTCATCCTCGCTACCGTAATCGGTCTCCACGCGAAGCAAGGGGATCCCCGCATCTGAGAGCGCCTTCTCCACCTTGACCGCCTCGTTGGCGTAGGTGTGGCAGAACTGGAGGTTGTAGTGGATGACGCCGTCGGCACGGTACTCCTTCGCCAGTCTCACGACGTCGTCCAGCCGCTCGTCGTTCGGCGTGAAGCAGGCGCAGTGGATCTGCATGTAGCGGTCGGCTACGGCCGTGAGCTGCTCCTCCAACGTGCCGCCCGTCTCAGGGGTCAGATCGCTGAAGGCTCGGGTGCCGATGCACGACTCCTCGCACACTACCACCGCGCCCGCGCTCTCGACGATGTGGTGCAGCTTCCAGTTGGGGATGGCCATGGGGGAGCCCGAGATCAGGATGCGAGGAGCCCCCTTCGGCGCCACCCCCTCCCCGGCGGCAACGCGCGCCTCCAACTCGTCGCACAGGGCGTTGGTCTGCTGCGTGAAACGACGCGGGTCGTCGTAGAAGGAGATCTGGGTCACCAGGAGGGCATCCCGCCCGCTGATGGGCACGGGATCAGCCTTGCGTGTGTCGTAGAGGCGCTGGAGAGCGCGGCGCTTGGCGTTCATCACGCTGGTCGCCTCGGCCAACTTGTCAACGGTCACTCTGTTCTCAGTCAGCTTCTCAACGGTTTCGACGAAGGCACCGACCTCGCCCTGCCACAGGGCTCGCCCACGCTCGGACTTCTTGTTAGGTACCTCCATGACGTACACTGGCTGGTACTCGCCGAGCAGCTCGAACATCTTCTTCTTGCCATCGCAGGTGGTCTCACCCACGATCAGGTGGCTGGACTGCACGTAGGGGCAGATGCGCCCGAGCTTGAAGCCGAAGGAGGACTTGATGAGGGCGCAGGTGTTGCGGGGGAGCACCTCCTCCGCCATCGGCACGGAGAACTGGGTCCCTGCGCAGAGCCCCACGGGGATCGCTCCCGCGGCGAGCACCACCTCGTCGGGGACGAAGACGCAGTAGGTGGCTACTACCTTCCCACCCTGGGCGGCGTGTTCACGCAGCTCCCTGACGCGGATGCCGTGGATGTCCCCGACGACGAACTCGAAGAATCCCATGCCCGAGGGACGGTTGGTCTGGGAGCCGTAGATCTCTTGGTATAGCTTGGGAAGGGCGTTCAACAGCACGTCGTGCTGGTCGAGGTCTATGCCGAGGTCGGCCCACATCTCTCTGTTGTCTGTGGTCACTTGCCTGTGCTCCTTTCCGCGACTTTCTTTGAAGATGAAGTTGGCAGGACGCTCTTGAGCGTCCTGCCAACACCTTCTCAGTCTTGGAAGGAGTCAGGACAGCGAATCACGGCTCGCCAGGTGGGCCCATCGCGGTCCTGGGGGAGAGGGACGCTCTTAGAGCAGACGACTGATGCAGAACCTGCATCGATCCACTATGGACCCAGGTTCAGGTCTGGCTGAGGCACAGCCACTCAGTCATTGCCCTCACCCCCTTTCCCATGAGTTTCGCTTCTCTGCCAGGAGTCAAGTAAAGCTGCGGCAAGGCCAGTCTATCATTGCGGGCAAGTACGGTGCAATCGCCGTTTCCTGGCAACCTGGCCCTTCTCTGCAAGGCTCGTCACACGCCATAAGATTAAGAAAAGACCCGGCGACCTGTCTTCGAGTAGAGGTTGCCGGGTCTTTGTTTTCCGGTCCGATCCGATACTTGTGCCCGCACGGGGCTCACGAGCCGGTTCTCATCCCGGCTCCGCGCTCACTCAGGAACGCTTCAGGGTGACCTCATGAACTCCTGGACTGGCCTCGCGGCTGTCGAAACCATACCCCCGGGAAGCCGCCATCTTCTGCAGGTTGGCCACCGACGCCTCCCGATCCACTACTACCACCAGATCGCCCGCCACGGCGTTCAGGGCTTGCTTGACCTGGTGAGTGGCATCGGGCACCGGCAGGCCCCGGCTTGGATCCAGCGGCTGCCCTCGGGTATCCAGGCGGTTTCCGATGAGGTTCAATCCCGGTCGGTACTCACGCTGGAGCTCCTTCTCGGCAGCAGCGAACTCGGCGTCGGTCAGGTCCCCCCTTCCGAACAGAACACGGTGGCAGACTCCCCTCGCCTCGACGTCGGCGGGTGCGAAGGCACATGGGCAGAGCAGTTTCCTGTCCAGGCCTGCGTCACCCGAAGGCTCAAAGCAGGGGCATTGCTGTCTGCCGTATAGATCGCGGCTCTCCTCGATCCAGATCTTCAGGTTGGTGTAGAACATCGCGTGGGGATTCGCTCGCAGCCCTTTCGCCTGGGCGTACTTCTGGATCCACACGTCGTCACGCTTCATCCTTTTCCGATACTTCCACCAACCCGTGATGAAATCTCTGTACATCTTCAGGTCCGCCATGAGACTCGACAAATGTTTACTCTCCTCCATGATTAGACTGAGGACCGGACCAGAGCCCGGGTCCGGACGCGGAGGGTCTCCACTGATGGAAAGACGGCGCCCAGCTCCAGCATCCGCGCCTTTTCCTGCTTGGGAGAACTCTTCACCCGCCGGACCAGGAATCGATCAATTATACCTGCAGGGGGTATCAGGGGGATAGAATTGTGGCCTCAGTGAGTAGGGGTGTGGGACGGGGTGGGTGGTGAGGTGGAGAGGGACGTGATCCCAAATGTCTGCGTTGCGCCAGCGGTAGGAGCGGGTGCAGACCGTCTGCCGGGGGGCTACGCCGCGCGAGTGGATGACGGCAGGGAGCGTCCGTGCGGAGGATCCACAGGATGCCATTGACGATGCGCCGATGGTCCTTGGCAGGATGGCCAGCATGCGGCTATTACGACGGAACGACCAGCGAGTGGAACTCCAGAAAGAGGCCGAGGGCGAACTTGAGTTGGGAGGTGAAGGGCTGCCTGCCATTGGGTGTCTTGGCGCTCGGATACCAACCCGAGATGGAGACACCGGCGACCTTGAACGGATGGAGGCCACGAGAGGCCGTCGAGGACGTGCCAGCCTGCTTC
>JAJYKO010000494.1 GCA_021788565.1 Chloroflexota bacterium | reverse complement strand
GGAACAGGCGGCTCAGCCGGAGCTTCGCCCTCCCTCGTCTCGCCCTCCCCGATTGTCACTCCATCTACCCGCTCTTGTGAACCATCCCCGCCGTAAGACGCGGTCCAGAAGAGCGGGTTGATGCAATTGCAATCGGCGAAGTCGACGGGGAGGGCGAAGCTCCGGCTGAGCCGCCACGTATGCCGGGGGCGCGCACGCCCTGAGGAGACCGCGTATGTAGCCATACGAGTTGGGACAGCTCGGGCGGGACCCTCGCCCTCCCGGCGCGTACCCTCTTCGCCTCCTTGCAAGATGCGATCAGTGAATGCTCTTGGAGACTTCTTGAAGAGCTCGCAGCAGTTGCGTATCCTGGCTGGATTGGAGTTGCTGTGGCGTCATCCCCGCTTCCTCTTCCGGTATCAACGGCACAGCACCATTTGGCAAAGATACCGAGATGTCGGGAGTAATGCCATGATGCCAGATCTGCCTGCCGTCGGGGGTGAACCACTCCTCGGTTCCCAGGAGGATCGCGGACCCATCGCTGAGTTGGAAAGTGGAGAGCACCGTGCCGGTACCGAAAGTGGTCGTTCCAACCAGAGGGCCGCGATGGTGATCCTGCAAAGCCCCGGCCACAATCTCAGCGGAGCTCGCCGTGCCTTCGTTTATCAAAACCGAGAGCGGCAGAGTCGGCGCGATGCCCCCCGGCTTCACCGGATACGGGGTGCGCTGGCCCTTGGCGTTCTGCTCCAATAGCACGT
Source organism: Chloroflexota bacterium (assembly GCA_021788565.1). Next base: position 4,479 of record JAJYKO010000494.1, on the reverse strand, counting down.
TTCCGCTGGTGAGGAACTGGCTCGCCACGCCGATCGCTTCGTCTCGGTAGCCCCCTGGGTCGTTACGAAGGTCCAGCACTATTCCCTTCATTCCCTTCGACTGAGCGTCCTGAATGGCCTTGACCAGGTCTTGAGTGCAGTTCAACCCGAACTGGCTGATCAGGATATGACCTACCTGGGTACCCGGCAGTTGCGCCCAGGTTACGTTGGGCACGGTGATCTGGGCCCGGACGAGGGTGATGTTGGTGAGAATGGTCTCGCCTTTGTGAATGATTGTGAGGGTGACCGAAGTTCCCACCGGCCCGCGCACCAGATTAACCACCTGATCCAGTGTGAGTCCGGCTACCTCCTGCCCATTGACACGAACGATTACATCCCCTGGTCGGATACCGGCCTTTTGGGCTGGCGATCCTGGTATTGGCGCCACGATCGTGGGTTGCCCATTGCGGCTGGACATCTCGGCGCCGATCCCTTGGAGCTGTCCAGAAAGAGATTCGCTCTCCTGCTTCAGGGCCTGTGGCGACAGGAACCGCGTGTGTCCGACATCCCCGAGGGCGTTCAGCATCCCCTCCGTAGCGCCGTAGGTCATCTGTGTGGCATTGACGGCAGCTCGATCGACGTAATGCTGCTGAACGAGATCCCATGCCTGCCAGAAGATGCTGAAGGTCCCGGCTACGGATTGCGGCTCGTAATAGTTGGCGCCCGGGACAAGGCTCGCCCGGTCGGCTAGCACGCCTCCACCAAAGCCCACCAGCAGCAAGGCCACTGAAGCAACCAGCAGGCGGAACTTGATGTTCAGGCCATGCGCCATAGTCGGCCTCCTCCGGCAGAAGGACAGCATGATCACATCAACCAAGTTGCAAGTGGAGTGCCAGGCTCATTCCCACCATCGCTGTTACACGGATTGCGGCGGCCTGGACGCAAAAATGCAGTTATAGTGATGTCTTTACGTAAGAATACTAGCTGGATGAGAGGACGCTGAAAGGGTAGATCCCATGCACCATCTGCTGCTGCTGTTACCGCTGTTGGCCCTGGGCCTGTTCATGGTCTGGCCGTGGCAGCTGGCCCTGCCGGTCTATCTGCCCGTCGCCATCATCGCCTTGGTAGGCTACTGGAAAGCGCTTCAAGCGACGCGCCAGCCCGCGGCCACCGGAAGCAAGGCCATGATCGGTGGTCGGGCAGTCGTGCTCACGGCCAAGGAGGGTACGCTTGAGGCGGAGGTGGACTACGAGGGAGAGATCTGGCGGGCCGTTTCCACACGGCCGGTGCATGCCGGCGATCAGGTGATCATCGAGGCGGTGGACGGCCTCACCTTGAGAGTCTCCCCGTCACCGCAGCGCGTTGACGGTAGTCGTGGCAGATAGGATGGTCCGGGCGGCATAATTTACCTGATCCAGAAGATGCTCAAGAGCAGCAAGAACAGAACCAGGAGGGTGATCGCAACGTAAAGACGGTCCCCTTCATACAGGAACACAAGGACAGAGACCGCGACCCGAAGAACGGGGGTTGCGATGAGCAGAAGCGCCCCCAGTTCGATCACCGCGAATGGCTTGAGAGATAGAACGCCCTGCGCAACGCCGGCAATGGTACGAGGGAAGATCACGGACCCCTGCGGCGCGAGGAGCAACTGCGGTGTCAGAGGCTCGTTGTAACCTGTCTGTCCTGTTATCGCAAGCAGCAACACTCCGATCGCCAGGACAACGGCGCTCACGACCACACCGATCACCAGGAGCGAAGAAATGACCGCGGTCATCGGGTTATCGGCGTTTGACTTAGGATTCGTCTCTTTCAACTGGCTCATGTCCGCACCCCAAACCCGCGCAGGATCATTTCTATCGCGATGATCACGAGCAGCGGCACGAACACCTTCCTGATCGTGGTGTTTCTCACGCGGACCAAAATACGGCTTCCCAGGGCAGCGCCGAGCAAGATGCCCAGCGCCACCGGCGCCGCGATCAGTGGATGCACGTCACCTCGGCTAAAGTAGATACCGGCACTTGCCGCGGCAGTGACCCCGATCATGAAGTTGCTGGTGGTCGTTGAGACCTTCATGGGAAGCCTCATCCCCGTATCCATCGCGAGCACCTTGAAAGTGCCGCTTCCGATCCCGAGCAAGCCCGACACCAAGCCTGCGACTCCCATCATAGCGAAGCCAGCTGGAACTCGAGTCACTTCATAATTCACGACCTTGCCCAGCACCGCATCGTTGTAACTGGAGGGAAGGCGAAGGCGCTTTGCCCATCGGTCGCTGGAAACGCCCATGGGAAGCTCTTCCCCAATCCGTGCCACGAGTGGCACGGCGGATATCATCAGGACTATGCCGAAAAGGATGAAAAGGAGGGTTGGCTGAACAACCGCCGCCAACAGTGCTCCAACTATAGCCCCGGATGTGGTGGCTATTTCGAGGAACATGCCAACACGAAGGTTTGTGATCTCATCCCGAACGTACGCAGCGGCCGCCCCACTGGAGGTGGCGATCACCGACACAATGCTGGCACCTATGGCGTAGTGGATATCGACCCCGAAGCCTACCGTTAGGAGCGGAACGATGAGTACACCGCCGCCCAGACCAACCAGCGCGCCGATGACGCCGGCGATCATGGACCCAACCAGAATAATCAGTTCGTACTCAAGCAAGCAAGCGACCTCTCGGACTATGATCTTTCATCGCGCAGGGTAGCGCACGCGGCATCGATGTCCGAGCCGGACATCCGCCAACCGCTTCCCGGTGCAACCACGCGGTTTGCCGTAACCACAGGCACAACGCCTGCCACGAAGCTCTCGGATCCGAAAAGTGCTCGCACTACCTTGAGATAGCGTCGGTGCGCACCACGGAGGATCGATGCAACTTAAATGTTAACATATCACGGCAGTCCCAGGACACCGCGACCACCGCTGACAATCTTGATACCTGGCCGCCACCGATTGTGATTCTCCCTCTTCTCTGCTCGCCACTCGGTACAAATTCTGCACTCACGTGAAAACTTGGTGAGCACGCTCGCCAATACAGTCAAAAGGAGTATCCGACATTGTTTTTCCCAGCTGATCTGAGGCGCTTTTTGGCGCCTGCCGCTCTGTCTATTATACTCGTGGTGGGGGCAGTGGGCTGTAGCGTCGCGGCCTCGCCGTCTACTGGGGCCAGCAACGGGACCGCCACGGGCGTTCCAGCTTCTGCGGCGGGGACGGCACAGAATGGCAGCTCCCAGGCCGTAACCTCCGGAAATTCTAGCTCGCAGACGAACACGGCGCCGTCGAGCTTCGCATCGGCCATCAGTCACGTCGCGCAGAGCGTGAGGCCGGCGATAGTGCAGATCACCTCGACGCAGCAGAGCCTGAGCGGCTTCGGCCAAACCGTCCCACAGACAGGGGTTGGCTCGGGCGTCATCTACGACTCCCAGGGCCACATCCTCACGAACGACCACGTCGTAGCAGGCGCCACCAGCCTCACCGTCTCCCTCCCAGATGGCCGCTCCTTCGACGCCAAGATCGTGGGCGAGGACCCACAGACTGACCTCGCTGTTGTCCAGATCCAGGGGACTAACCTCCCAGTGGCCCAACTCGGTGACTCCAGCAAGCTCGCTGTCGGCGACTGGGTGGTCGCCATCGGCAACGCCCTGGCCCTGCCAGGTGGGCCCACCGTAACCCAGGGGGTGGTCAGCGCCCTCAACAGAACCGTCCAGGAACCTCCAAGCCAGACGACCGGACAGGCAGGCCCCTTCCTGTACGACGTGATCCAGACCGACGCCTCCATCAACCCGGGCAACAGCGGGGGAGCCCTCGTCAACCTCCAGGGACAGGTTATCGGGATCAACACCCTGATTGCAGGCGCCGCCGAGCCGGGTGTGCAGGCCCAGGGCATCGGCTTCGCCATAGCCATCAATACCGCCAAGCCAATAGCCGATCAACTGGTGGCCACCGGCAAGGTCGTCCATCCCTTCATCGGGATAGCCTACACCGATCTGACACCCTCTCTGGCAAGGCAGCTGGCGGTCCCAGCCGGCACTAAGGGGATCGTGGTGGCCCAGGTGGTCAGCGGCTCACCCGCTGCCCAATCGGGCCTCAAGCAGGGCGATGTGATCACCCAGGTGGATGGCCATCCAATCACCAGTGACTCCACGCTGGGAAAATACCTCCTGGACAAGAAGCCCGGGGACGTGATCACCCTCACGGTCCAAAGGGGCAGCAACAGCTCCCAGGTGAAGATCACACTGGGAGTCGTGCCTAGCGGTTCGTGAAAGCGCCGCGCTCGTAGCCCAGGTTCGAGCCTAGACTTTTCCAGACCTCCGAGCTCTTCGAGAGCTCGGAGGTCTGGTTTGTGCGTTCACATTTCAGCTTGAATGGAGTGCGTTCGGACATGACAAGGCAGCCAGCCTAGCGGCTTGGCTCAGTGCATGGAGCCTCAGGAGCCCGGCAGGGCCCCATCGTAAGAAGGCAGGTAACTCATTATGCATACCAGATGGTATGGCCGAGATACAGAAT
>JAJYKO010000493.1 GCA_021788565.1 Chloroflexota bacterium | reverse complement strand
GGGCGGCTCTTTGGCATAACCACCAACATGCAGCTGCTTGAACTGTCCGACCCGACTCAACCCCTGCTGCGCCGTCTGCTCAACGAGGCCCCGGGCACCTATCACCACAGCATCATGGTGGGGAACCTGGCGGAGAGAGCCGCCGAAAAGGTGGGAGCAGATCCCTTGCTCGTGCGCGTTGGCGCCTACTATCACGATATTGGGAAGCTGGTACGGCCCTACTTCTTCATCGAGAACCAGTTCGATGGGAAGAATGCCCACGACACCCTCGACCCCCAAACCAGCGCCAGAATAATTGCCACTCACGTGAGGGACGGGCTGGAGCTCGCGGCGAGGTATAACCTGCCGACAAGGGTGCGGGAGTTCATCTCCGAGCATCACGGGACTCGCCTGGTCGGATTCTTTTACCAACAGGCCGCGCGTGAAGGAGACGGCCAGGTGGATGCGACCCAGTACACATACCCAGGTCCGAAGCCGCGCAGCAAAGAGGCCGGAATCGTGATGCTAGCAGACTCAGTGGAGGCAGTGGTGCGCTCGGCCAAGGATCACTCCGCCGAGAACATCCGGACAGTAGTACGACGGGTAGTCGACGAGCGGGTAGCCGAGGGGCAGATGGACGACTGTGATCTGACCATGCGAGACATCGAGACGATCAAGGGAGCGTTCGCGGAGATCCTGCTAGGCATGTACCACCCACGGATCGAATATCCGTCTGACGCGCCGGCGGTGATAGAGTCCCCGGTAGCGGCACCGCAGGAGAATGGCAATGCCGAACCAGCCGCGTCGTGAAGAGAGACGTTGGCTCACAGTCGAGTGGACGGTAGACGAACGAGTGGCGGAAATTGTGGACAAGGACTTTCTGGTGATGGTGCTGGAGGAAGCACTCTCGGGCCGGAAGGTTGGGGCGCGGCTGGAGGTCGGGCTCACGATCACGTCCGACGAGGGGATACGGGAGCTAAACGAGAATTATCGCGAAGTAGACGCGATCACCGATGTACTCTCCTTTCCAATGCTCGAATATGAGCGCCCTGAGGAAGCCGTGGACCGCTTTCCTCTTCCGCCTGGGAAGCCGCTCTCACTGGGCGACATTGTGCTCTCATATCCACGCGCGGTGGAACAGGCCCACATTTACGGCCACTCCCTGGAGCGGGAGCTGGCGTTCCTGGCAGTGCATGGTGCCATGCACCTCCTTGGCTACGACCACGAAGACGCGGAAGGGGAGCGACAGATGCGCACCGAAGAAGAGGCGGTGCTCGCGCGACTCAAGCTGAGCCGATGAGAAGAACGAGAACAGGATAGACAGGATATAGACAGATAGGTAGGATGGGTTACCTGTTTATCTATCCTGCCTATCCTTACCTATCCTGCACATCCTGTTTGGCGGCTCATTAACCTTGCCAGCGCCAGAGGGCTGACGCCCAGGTGAGGCCGGCGCCGAACGCAACCATGCCGAGGAGCGCGCCTGGCCGCAGCCTTCCCTCGTCGATTGCCTCGCACAACGCGACCGGAATCGAGGCCGCGGAGGTGTTGCCGTAGCGGTCCACATTCACGTACACCACATCGTCGGCTACATGCAGGTTCTCTTGCGCCGACTGGATGATGCGGATGTTGGCCTGGTGAGGAATCAGCAGGTCCACGTCCTCCGGGCGCACTCCCGCCTTCACTACAGCCTGATGGAAAGCGCGCGGCAAGATCCGAGATGCGAACTTGAACACCTCGCGGCCGTTCATTTTCAAGTAGTGCTGCCGCTGCTCGACAGTCTCGTGACTTGCTGGACTTCTGGTGCCGCCGGACGGGATGCAGAGACTCTCGGCGCCGCTGCCATCTGAGCCCAGCACATATGAGAGAAGGCCACCGGGCCTATCGGTGGCACGAACCACCACTGCTCCCGCCGCGTCCCCGAAGAGAACACAAGTGGACCGATCGGTCCAGTCAAGTACCCTGGAAAAGGATTCTGCCCCGATGACCAGTACGTTTCGGCACGCCCCTGACTGAATGAACTGCGTGCCAGTCACCAGACCGTAAACGAAACCCGAACAGGCCGCCGACAGATCGAATGCCCCGCACCCCTTTGCTCCGAGCATATGCTGGACGAGTGAGGCAGTAGAGGGCATAGACGGATAGTCCGGTGTCGCAGTCGCCAGGATTATCAAGTCCAGGTCGCTAGGGCCGATCCCGGCCCGCTCGAGGGCTTCCTGGGCCGCCCTGGCCGCCATATGCGAGGTAGCTTCACCGTCGGCCACCAGCCGCCTCTCGGAAATTCCGCTGCGGGTCCGGATCCACTCATCGGAGGTATCCACCATCTTCTCAAGGTCGAAATTAGACAGAACCTGGGAGGGCAGATACTTTCCCCACCCAGCGATCTCCGCGAAGACACTCATCGTTCCGCCTCCCCCGCGGAGTCTGGCATAGCGGCCGTGTCAACGACTGCAATCGGATCGCCGGCCTGGACTAGCTGGCCCTGGTAAGTCAGCAGGCTAACCACTCGACCCCGGCACTCGGCCGTTACCTCGTTGAATACCTTCATAGTCTCAATGAGCCCAACAACGCTGCTCTCCTCCACCCAGTCACCTATCTCAATGTACGGAGGTGCCGAAGCATTCGGCGCCGCATAGTAAATGCCAGTCAGCGGTGCAACCACCCGATATGACTCTGAGCCGTTCTGCCCGAGCGGTACGGTCGAGTCGCCCGCGCGATCGGGCACTTCACTCGACCGGTCCGGGGCCGCCTCGCCCGAGTGCCGCCGAAGCCTGATGCGCAGGCCAGCCTCACGGACCTCCAGTTCCATTACGCCGGACTGCTCCATCTGCTCTATGATCTCTCGAAGGGATGCCGTCCAGTCTTGCTCTTGAGCCACTCTTCCACCAGCTTGTAGGGAGCGGATCGCCGTGTCCGCCCATGTCGTCGTTGGCAATGCACCGAATGGGACGGCAGAGCCGCCAGCCACTAAAGGTTCCTCGCTTCCCGCCAAGGCTACGCCCGGTACTCCGTGAACAGAAGCGAGGCGTTGTGACCGCCAAATCCAAGGGAGTTTGACATCGCGGCCCGTACCCTGGTCTCTCGGGCCACGTTTGGAACGTAGTCGAGATCGCACTCGGGATCTGGAGTCTCGTAGTTGATAGTGGGAGGGATCACGGAGTGCACAATCGCCTTCACGCACACCATCGCCTCCACAGCACCGGCTGCTCCCAGGAGGTGGCCCGTCATCGACTTGGTAGAGCTCACCGCCACATCGTAGGCTCTGGGGCCGAAAAGGGTCCTGATAGCCATGGTTTCCATCCGGTCGTTGATGGCTGTCGACGTCCCGTGAGCATTGATGTAATCGACATCCTCCGGAGTCAGTCCGGCCTTGCGCAGGGCGATTGCCATGGCACGGGAAGCCCCCTCGCCTCCCTCTGCCGGCGCCGTGATGTGGTATGCATCCCCGGTGGCACCGTACCCCTTCATCTCGGCGTAGATGTGAGCACCTCTCTCGAGCGCATAGGAAAGCGACTCCAGGATAAGGACCGCCGCCCCCTCCGCCATGACGAAGCCATCGCGATCGGAATCGAAGGGACGGCTCGCACGTTGGGGTTCAGAGTTACGGGTGGAGAGGGCGCGCATGGAGGTAAAACCGGCCAGCCCGATAGGGACAATAGGTGCTTCGCTCCCACCCGCGATCACTGCGGCCGCGTCCCCGCGGCGGATCACCTCGAATGCCTCGCCAATCGAGTGGGCACTGGTAGCGCAGGCGGAGACCACCGAGAAGTTGGGGCCCTTGGCCCCCGTGTGGATGGCCACCTGCCCAGCGACCATGTCGACGATCATCATCGGGACCAGGAATGGACTCACCCTGTCGGGTCCTCGGGCGTCCAGAACCTTCGACTGCTCTACGAGGGTGGCGAGTCCACCTATTCCCGAGCCCATCATCACGCCGACCTGATCGGCATTGGAGGAATCGATCGCGAGTGCCGCGTCCTGGAGCGCTTCGCGGGCAGCCCCAATAGCCAGCTGGACGAAGCGGTCCATCCGCCGAGCTTCTTTGGCTCCCACGGCTGCGGCCGGATCGAACCCCTTCACCTCGCCAGCTATCCGGGCTGGAAAACCGGAGGCGTCGAAGGCCCGTATCGAATCGATGCCCGATTTGCCCGCTATCAGGCTCGCCCAACTGCTCTCTACGTTATTGCCAACCGGGGTAATGGCCCCCAAACCTGTCACCACAACGCGCTCGGCCAAATCTTCACCTGCCTGTAGGGTCTCAATTAGGGGAGTTAAGAAAAGCGCACGCGGAAAGCAAGTATACCACAGCAGAGTTGGACGTCGCCCTGCTCGCGGCGCAACAAGTTCAGAAAGCTGTCATCTTGTTCGACTGTCTGGTCTTCTGCTATCCTGCTGCTTACAGTCGAGCGAAAAGCGAGTAGCGAGCAGCGAGCAAACGCGACTTGGCGACAGGACTCGACGGGTGGCCAACATAGGGGCGTATCCTCGCCGCTAGTAAACCGCTGTTCACTTTTCACTACTCTACGAGGAGTACCATGCGAATCGACGACAACGTCTGCACGGGTTGCTGGGAATGCGTTCCCTATTGCCCCGTCGGAGCCATTCTGCCAGAGGATGGAGTGGTAAGGGTGGACGAGGAGCAGTGCGTGGAATGCGGCACATGCTTACGAGTTGCGCCCTGCCCGACTCAGGCCATCTACGAGCCGGACGAGGTCTATTTGTGGCCCCGTTCCGTGCGCAAGGTGTTCAGCGATCCCAAGGCCGTACACAAGGAGACCAACGTCCCTGGGCGCGGCACCGAGGAGAGCAAGACGAACGATGTGACCGGCAGGGTGAAGCGGGGGCGGATTGGAGTCGCCATGGAGTTGGGAAGGCCCGGCATCGGTACCGACTTCAATGACGTCGAGAAGGTTTCCACCGCGATGGCTGGCCTCGGGGTCCACTTTGAGCCATGCAATCCCCTCACCGGCCTCATGTCTGATACGCTGACTGGCACGATTAGGGAGGACGTTAAGGGCGAACGTGTCTTGTCAGCGATCGTGGAGATCGACGCGGAAATAGCTCAGCTTCCCGCTGTGCTCGAGACCGCGCGCAGGGTGGCGGGCGAACTGGGCACTGTCTTCTCCCTGGACCTGATTTGCCGGTTTGACCCCGATGGAACCATTCCCGTTGTGCCCATCCTGAAGGAGTTGGGGATCACTCCCAGGCCGAACGCGAAGGTGAACCTCGGCACCGGCCGCCCACTC
>JAJYKO010000492.1 GCA_021788565.1 Chloroflexota bacterium | reverse complement strand
ATCTGAAATCACGCGGCAGGAGGAGTCGACCGTAGGCCAACGGCGGCGAAAACGACGTCGCCTGGCCTACGGGGCATGGGTGAAGAGAGGGCAGCGCAGCGCCTACGACAGCTTCGGATGAATGCAAACCTGATGGCCGGCCTGCTCCAGTTCGATCTTTGCGTCCAGCATCCGCTCCTTCTTAACGAGAAGGTAGTCAGTGTCGTAAGTCGAAATTGCGAAGACGGGGATGCTGACCTCAGACAACGGAACGACCAGCGAAGAGAGCACGCCGGTCATGGTGAGGGGTAGCGGCCCGTCGACCCTGAGAACTGACCAGCCCCGGTCGCACCGAACATCGGGTGGAATCGACGAGTCCAGACACACGACGGATAGTTCCTCAGGAGTCAGAGTCACGGAGACCAGATCGCCTTTGCGCAGTGCCCACTCGGGCAGCCCTTGTTGTGGAGCCAGCCTGCATATCGCGAACGTCCCTGATAGTAGCGAGAGCTTCACCTAAGGTTCCTCGTCACCTGGGCGCGGGTTCGAAGTGCTACCGCGAGAGAGCTCTGAATACCAGTCGACGGTCCTCTTTATCGCGTCCTCGTGTGCCGTGTACCGGAAGTCCGGGAAGCGTCGGGCAAACTTGCTTCCGTCTAACACGAGTGGCTGCGCGAACTCGTACAGTAATTCGGTCATCTCGCCGGCATCCGGAATGAAGAACCCAAAGAAACGGTACATCCTCTGTCCAACGACGCGCATGTTGGGCCGGTTGCCGGCCGCCTTGAAGGCTGTTTCCAGGAACTGGCGTCCTGTGATGGGGCCTGCTCCAGGTACGTGCCACACCTGGCCGTAGCAGTCGTCGCTGGTAGCCAGCAGAACGGCCGCGGCCGCAGCATCATCTATGTACACCATGTCGTGCAGGGTATCCAGGCTCATTGGCCACGTAGCCGTCTTGCCTGCGAGAGCGGCCTCGAACATGGGGCGAACAAGCGCGTTTGTTACAAAGGGACCGTAAAAATCTGGGAACCTCGGAATCAGCACCTGTACGTCGCCTCTGGCATGCGCGTCGAGAAGCATCTGCTCCAACTCGTTGCGGAGTCTGCCCTTCTTGGTTGTGACTGCCCGAGGGTGATCCTCCGTGGCCGGTACCTGTTGAAACGGGCCATAGCCGTATACGCTGTCGGGGAACACCAGACGAGCACCGGCCTCGCGTGCGCCCGCGAGGATGTTGGCCGTCACTTTCGGTAGCAACTCCGCCCATTTGCTGTAGCGCGTATTTACGCAGTCATACACTGTGGTAGCGCCCCGACAGGCTCTAAGCACGATGTCGAGGGAGTCGGCATTACCTCCCACGACGCCGGCTGTAGAGGGAAGCATGTCCATCGCCTCTTCAGGGTCACGCGCAATGGCTCGCACGAACTCTCCCTGGGCGGCCAGTTGCCGCACGATTGCCGAGCCAATCGCTCCGGTGGCACCAAACACTACGTGGATACGGTCCATCAATTACCCTCGCAATCTTCCTTGGAACTTCCCTGGTCGTAGGCTCTAGAAAGGCAACATCACCTCCCAGGCCCGATAGGCGCGGGTGTGGAAAGCTAAAGGGGTTCTGTCGAAAAGGTTACCACAAACAAGGTCTTAAACTGAGGATTTGACCGAATGAGACAACGCTACTCAGTGGTTAAGGACGAACAGCGATACCAGCACGATGCCGGCGAAATCGTTGGCAAAATGGATGACCATAGGAGCAACCAGGCTCTTCCTCCACAGCAGCAACAGGGCGAAAACTAGCCCCATTGCTCCGACAGCTATCATCCCCGCGAGCCCCTCGTATGCGTGACCCATAGAGAAGATCACAGAAGACAGTATGACGGCGACGGCAGCGTTGCCCGTAACGCCGCCAATCCGGGCCACCAGGTAGCCTCGGAAAATGGTCTCCTCAGAGATAGCCACGACAACGACCAGCAGCACAGCAAGGAGAACTTGGTCTGGTCCCTGGGGTCTGAGGAAGGTTGGCAAAGGCTGTGATGGACCGGAAAGCCCCAGTGATTGGAGAGTTGCCCCGAGCAAGGCGATGCCGCTTATCACCACTGGCGATAGTATCAATCCGAGTGCCGCATCTCGCAGAATTCCACGGCTGGTCCATCCAATCAGTTCGAGCGACTCGTCGTTGCGCCACAGAAAGAATAGAATCAAGCAGACCAAGGCAAGGTCCCTGAAGATAGTGGCGGCGGCGACCAGAACGAAGCCGACCTGGACCAAGTTTTGAGTGAAATAGGAGAGTACGACCGAGGGGATCACCAGAAAGAGGAACACAAGCAACTCAGCGGTATGCTCTTTTCTGGACGGTTGTTCCTTGGCTTCCATAATGCAAGACCTATTTGCAGCGGGCGTGCCAAAGTTGGAGGAGTGTCTATGAGAATCGCGGCTGTTTCAGAGGACGGAACGACGATAGCCCCTGATTTCGGTCGGGCCAGGCAGGTCTTGGTGCTGTTGGTGGAAGGTGGAGAGATAGTCAACAGGGAAGTACGGGAAAAGATACCGGACGCGAGGCCGCAAGCTGATCAAGAGACAAGACCTCGTGACCCGAACGATCATTTCGCCGGACACCGCGTGGGGCCAGGTCCGCGGAGCCGGTACGACGAGATGGCGGCTGCCATCGGCGACTGCGATGCAGTGCTGGCAGGGGGCATGGGGATCGGCGCCTATAACGCGTTGCGGGGCTACGGCATCCAGCCGATTATCACGGACATCGAAGAAGTGGACACAGCCGTGAGTGCCTACGTCGACGGCAGTATCCAGAACCTGACGGAGCGCTTGCGGTGACAAAGACGACATTGCGCGCATCCGTGCAGTGCGCGGCATGATCGGAATCGGGCGGCTGGCATGGCCACGATACATGCCAGAACGCGAGATTGGACGCGAGAGGAGAGCGGGAATTATAATTCGTGTAATATAGTCTCTCAGAAGAGATAATTCGGGGAGCTTGAACAGGCTATGCTCGGTTTTATTATCGTGAATATAGATCCCATCCTGGCGCAGATCGGCCCGCTCGCCTTCCGTTGGTATGGCCTCATGTACGTCGTCGGCATAGCCGTTGGGTTATGGGTGGCCATTCCCTATGCTCGGGAGCGTGGCCTGACGGAGGACGACATCTGGGGTGCCGTGTGGCCGTCGGTTGTGACTGGCTTCATTGGCGCGCGCCTTTACTTCGTGGTGCAGCAGCCTCTCGGGCCATATCTGGCGCAGCCCTGGCGGATCATGGCCACCTGGGAAGGTGGGATGGCGTTTTTCGGGGCAGTGTTCGCCGTCATTCCGACCCTGTACGTCATGTCCAGGTTGCGCCGGATTTCGTTCTGGAAGATCGTGGACGCTGGGGCCCTGCTCGCGGTGGTAGGGCAGGCATTCGGCCGTATCGGCAACATAATCAACGGGGATATCCTGGGTGCTCCCACCACGCTGCCGTGGGGTTTTGTCTATCAGAACCCGCGGTCGTTTGCCCCCGACCACACCATAGCCTACCAGCCAGCCGCTCTGTATGAATTGATCTTCAACGTCCTCTTCTTCGCTTTCCTATGGTTCATCCGGCGGCGCGTTACCAGGCCGGGCCTCATGACGGCCATCTACCTGATCGGCTACTCGGTGGGGCAGATACTGGTCTTCTTCCTGCGCAATAGCGAGCCGCTCGTTCTGGGTCCATTCAAGCAGGCACAGGTGACATCGATGGTTGTGCTGATCCCGTCGATCGTGCTGTTGTGGTGGCTGTGGACTCACCCAGTTAGAGAACTTGCGACCGATCATCGGACCTCGACTCTTCCAATCAAGGGACCATCGCGACTGGAGCCTAAGAGGCGTCGCCGGTAGCGAGCGCGCAGCGGCACGATAAGAGAACGCCCACTCATAACGGCCGGAAGTGCTCGAAGGCTACCTTGATGGCGGCGGCCACGGGTATGCCCAGCAAAGCACCGAGCACCCCCCACAGCGCTGTTCCAGAGAGCACCGCGAAGATAGCCACCGCCGGGTGAAGCTCGACCACGTGCCCGATAACCATCGGCATAACTAACTGATCCTCCAACTGCCTCAGAACCAGGTAGAAGATCGCCACCCACAACACCATCTGCGCGCCTCCATGGGAGAGCGCGACGGCCGCCGCGACTGTCCCGGCGGCCACCGGTCCCAGGAACGGAATGATTTCCAGGAAACCGGTCGCCAGAGCGATGGGCAACGAGTACGGCATATGAAAGAGCATTGCCAGACCCAGCCACGTGACAGTTGACATAAGAACAACCAGAAATGCCAGACCGCGAACGTAGCGACCGAGCACCAAGTGGATCTGATGCGCGAGAATGGACCAATCTGAGCGCCATTCCATGGGGATCAGCCGAAGAAGCATCTTGCCGAAGGGTTTAGGATTGACGAGGAAATATGCCAGTAGTACCAGGGTGAGAAAAGTGTCCAGCAAAGTCTCAGCAACCACCGCCGCGGCGCGGATCGCTCCTGGAGGGGTGCCGAGAGCATCCAGGACGCCACGCTGCAGGTAGATGCCGATGGTGTGCGAGTCCAGTGTCTGCCCCAGAATTTCGACGCTGTTGGAGCCGAAGACCTCGAGTAGCAGATTGTTGATGATATTGGGCGCGTCCGTCGCCAAGTCGTTGGTCTCTTTGACGAGCATCGGCTCGACAATCCATACCACGGCCGCGAGGGGGCACAGAATTGCCAGGAGAAAGACCAACGCTGCCAGCGGTCTCCGCATTCTCCCGTGTTTCTCTATCCAACCGACAACCGGACCGAAGACGAATGCCAGCACCGCGGCGACCACGAAGGGGGGAAGGACAGAGCGCACCTGGTAGAGGAAGAGGGCAACAGCCGCCAGCAGGGCCAGGGAAGCCCACGCAGGTTCGGGAGGAATGTGTCCGGGCGCGTCGCTGCCGGGTTCTCCCGCGGCTGGAGGCGGCGACTCTGGCGTCTCACTTCTTCGCAACCCGGTTCATCCTCCTCTGGACAATCATACCATTCCAGGCTGAGGCGCGGCCATCGCGCCGGAAGGGCGGGGCGCGAGTCTCAGGGAGCAGGGGCGGGGAGAACCAGTTGGCAGTGCGGCCAGGTGAGGTGGTTTGGAACTGATCTCGCGGGTGTCAGCGTCTGAAGGAATCTGAAAGCATCATCCACAGCCACGATTGGGCCAACCCACAAGAAGCCGAGCAACAGGATCGCGGCAGCCGAGCGGAGGGCGCTACCTGGCTCACTA
>JAJYKO010000491.1 GCA_021788565.1 Chloroflexota bacterium | reverse complement strand
GAACCTTGCCGGCATGGACAGACTGATCCAAACCGCTCTGATCGTCGTCGGAGCTTACGTGATTGCCCTATGGGTAGCCGCCATCTGGTGGACCTACCGCGACATCCGCAACCGAACCAGGGACATCTTGCTCCAGATGGCCGCCACGCTGCTGGTCGCTGTCTTCAGCTTTCCGGGGCTGCTGATCTATCAGGTGCTTCGCCCCCCGAGGACGCTAACCGATGTCTACAACGACGCTCTCGAGGAAGAGGCCCTTTTGCAGGATATCGAGATCCGGACTGCCTGTCCCGAGTGCAAGCACCGGACGGAAGAGGATTTCATCTTCTGTCCAAACTGCGGTACGCGCTTGAAGAGGCTCTGCGGCAACTGTCGGAAGCCGATGTCGTTGCGCTGGAATACCTGCCCCTACTGCGGCGAGGGGGTGGACGCCATCTCCGGTCTTCGAGATCGGGAGACGATCCGACCCCGGGTGTAACCTCTCGCGAAGACAGGCGCACGCATGATGCTTCAATGTCCGCCGGCAGGGGAAGGCATTTGCCCTCCCCCGCGGTGTCCTCCTCATGGGTTGTAGCCACGTTCACACGCTCGTGTGAGCCATCCCCGGGTCCACGTCGACCGGCATAGCTTTTGCATCAAACGAGGTAGTTATCCGGCTATTGCATGCCTCATTCGTTCCTTTGCTGGAATTGGAGTAATCCGATGACGCCAGGGCCACTCGTTCAGAAACTGATCGACCTCATCGGCGAGCGCAACGTTCTCTGGGATGAGTACGAACTCCGCCTGTACGAATACGACGGTTCCGTAGACAAGGGACTGCCCCAGGCCGTGGTTCTGCCGGACTCGGCGGAGCAGGTGGCCGCGGTCGTCCATGCGTGCTACGAGGCTGGAGTGCCCTTCACTGCTCGCGGCGGAGGCACCGGCCTCTCGGGAGGCGCCCTTCCCGTGGCAGGGGGGGTACTCATCGCCATGGTCAAGATGAACCGTATACTCGAGGTGGATTTGGCGAACCTCAGGGCGGTGGTAGAGCCAGGGCTGGTCAACCTCCATCTCAGCCAGGCGATCGCCGGCCAGGGATTTTACTTCGTCCCCGATCCGTCCAGCCAGAAAGCCTGTACCATCGGCGGTAACGTGGGTGAGAACGCGGGAGGCCCGCACACCTTGCTGTACGGCGTGACGACCAACCATGTGCTGGGACTTGAGGTGGTGACCCCCCAGGGAGAGCTCGTTCGGTTCGGCGGCAAGGCGCTGGATCTGCCGGGATACGACCTCACCGGCATCTTCGTCGGGTCCGAGGGGACGCTGGGCATCGCCACCAAGGCGGTCGTCCGCATAGTTCCTCTGCCCGAGGGCGTAAAGACGCTGCTCGCGATCTTCGAGTCGGTGGAGGACGCCAGTGCCACAGTATCCGAGACGATAGGCCGTGGGATCATTCCTGCGGCCATCGAAATGATGGATAAGCTCGCTCTTCAGGCGGTCGAAGCGGCGACGCACGCCGGCTACCCGGAGGACGCGGCTGCCGTCCTGCTGGTGGAGGTGGACGGCATGAAAGAGGGATTGGAGGAGCAGGCCGCGGCCATCGAGGCTGTAGCACAATCTCACATGGCCAGGAGCGTTCGGGTCGCCCAGAGTGAGCAAGAGCGAGAGTTGCTGTGGGCGGGCCGAAAGGGCGCGTTCGGCGCTATGGGCCGCATCAGTCCCGAATACTACGTGGTGGACGGCGTCGTTCCCCGCACCAAGCTGCCGGGTGTGCTCGCGGCTATCGGTGCGGTGAGCGAACGGACGGGCCTGCGCATAGCTAACGTGTTCCACGCGGGAGACGGGAATCTGCATCCGCTGATCCTTTTCGACGGAGAACGACCGGGCGAACTGGAGAGGGTGAAGGAGGCCGGGGCGGAGTTGATGCGCATCTGCATAAGGGCGGGCGGAGTTCTCTCCGGCGAGCACGGGATCGGTGTCGAGAAGAAGGAACTGATGTCTGAGCTGTTCACCGACGACGATCTGGCCGCGATGTTGAGGCTGAAGCAGGCCTTCGATCCCGATGGTCACTGCAACCCGGGCAAGGTCTTCCCGACGCCCGGCCAGTGCGTGGAGATTGGCCGGCAGCCCACGAGCCGGATGATGGGAGCGGGGTGGTTGTGATGCTGAAGGACGTCGACCTCGTTACGCTGGAAGCAGAGCTCGGCGGATTGGTGGAGATGACGACCGTCGAGGGCCCAGAAGCGGATCGCTGGACAGTGCGGGGTGTGGCTCCCAGACTGGTGTGCAAGCCGTCTACTCCGGAGGAGTTAGCGGCTGTACTGGCACGCTGCGATAGGGCTGGCGCCGCGGTGATTCCGTGGGGAGGCGGGGCCCAGCAGAGGCTGGGAATGCTGCCCCGGCGTGCCGACGTTGTTTTACAGACGAGCCGCTTGAACCAAATCCTGGAGTACGAACCCGGGGACCTCACGGTTACCGTGGAGGCCGGACTGCCTCTGTCCACCCTGCAGGAGGAGTTGGCAAGGAATGGCCAGTTGTTGGCGGTGGATCCGCCCGTGGGCGAAGCGACTACCATTGGAGGGCTCGTGGCGACCAACGTCAACGGCCCCAGGCGTCTCAAGAACGGCGGACTGCGTGACCTGGTTATCGGGACGAGGATGGCCAGCGTGGACGGCAAGGTCACTAGAGCGGGCGGACATGTCGTGAAGAACGTGACCGGCTACGATCTGAACAAGGCCCACGTGGGTAGCCTGGGAACGCTGGGGATCCTCGCGGAGGTCTCGCTCAAGATTGCCCCGAAGCCGGTGCTGGAACGCTCCTGGTTCGGCATCTTCCCGACGGTCGATGAGGCATCGAGCGCCGCCGCAACTTTGCTACGGCTACCTGCCGCCCCTTCTGCCCTCGATATCCTGAACCACCGAGCGGCGCGAGCCGTGGGCCTGGCCGTTACCCCTGGCCAATGGGTGCTTCTGGCTAGCGCCGCCGGCTTCGAGCAGACGGTAAATCGCTACCTGGCTGAGTTCGAGGCCGCCGCCAGATCGGCGGGAGCCGTGGGCTCCGAGGCGATGCTCGAAAGAGCCGCGACAGAACTGTGGGCGACCTACCGCAACACTGTTGCGGGCCTACGCTGGTCGTCTTCCGAGGCTCTGACCTGCCGGCTCGCGCTGCCGCCGGTGGAGGTGGGCAGGCTGTGTGCCCTGGCTGACGCCGCGGGCGCGGAGCCTTTAGTCTGGTCTCACGCCTGGGGTGCCGTATTCTGGAGTATACCGGCGGCAGGCGCTTCACTGGTGCCGGACCATGTGGTGGGGCTTCGGCGAGCGGCCGAGGCAGTGAACGGGGCGCTGGTGATTGAGAACTGGCCGGTAGGTCTGACGGGCGTGGACGTCTGGGGCCGTCCGAATGGGCCACTTGCCATAATGCAGGCGATCAAGAAGCAATTCGATCCCAACGACACCCTCAACCCGGGCCGCTACGTTGGAGGGATCTAGAGCCTTTGAAACCACGGAGACGCGGAGAGCACGGAGGCTTGCAGAGTCTTCTCAGTGAGATCCGTGTCTCAGTAGTGTAGTTGCATATACGGGGGACGCGATCCATGAGACGGAAGAGGCTAGTTGTCGGGATGGCGCTAGGTGCTGTCATCGGACTGGTGATAAGCCGATGGAGGACGATCGCGCGGGCGGCAACTGCTGTGCGCGACCTGGCTCTGGGAAAGCAAGAACAGCTGCTCACGATACCGTCGGACGTCAAGGCGACCATCGAGGCCGAGGTTACATACGGTCCGACCAACCCGGCGGTGCCGTTCCCCGACAGCGAGCTGATACGCGCCTGCGTACATTGCGGGCTCTGTCTGCCCTTCTGCCCTACCTACAACGTACTCGGCATGGAAGCGGATTCCCCGCGAGGGCGCATTTATCAGATGAAGCTGGTCACTGAGGGGAAAGTGGACCCCGGTGACCCTCACTTTCGCAAGCACATCTATCAGTGCCTGGACTGCCGGGCATGTGAGACCGCTTGTCCGTCGGGCGTCCAGTATGGAAGGTTGGTGGAGGCCGCGCGCTCCATTATCCCGGTGGAGAATCAGGTCGAGCGGACGGTCCGCCAGGTGGCCCTCGCCGGCGTCCTGAACTCGCCGGTAGCCCTCAAGGTTGTCGGAACCGGCAGCCGTCTCTATCAGCGCTCCGGACTTCAGTCGGCGGTTCGGACCAGCGGGGCGCTGAAAGTTGCTCCGCCGCTGCGACGCATGGACGCGATGCTGCCCACGCTGCAAGGTTCTGTGATCGAGAAGCCCCTCCCGCCCTTCGTAGCCGCTCAGGGCGAGCGTCTGCACACCGTGGCATTCCTATCCGGTTGCATCGCCGCCCAGTTCTACCCGGATACGAACCGCTCCACCATCGCGGCCCTCGCGGTCAACGGGTGTGACGTCGTGACGCCGCCCGAGCAGGGCTGCTGCGGCGCGCTCGCGAACCACAGCGGAGACCGTGCGTCGGCCCTGAAGATGGCGAAACACAACATCGATGTCTTCGAACGAACAGGTGCCGAGTTCGTCGTGGTCAACGCCGCGGGCTGCGGCTCCATGCTGAAGGAGTACGGCGCACTGCTTAAGGACGACCCCGAGTGGGCGGAGAGGGCCCGGGAGTTCTCCGCCAAGGTCCGAGACATCACGGAGTTGCTGGCCGCTCTGCCGCTCAAGCCGCCTACTCACCCCCTCCGCCGCAGAATAACCTACCAGGACGCCTGTCACCTGGCCCACGGGCAGAAGATCAAAGCGGCCCCGCGGATGGTGCTGAAGTCGATCCCGGGGTTGGAGTTCGTGGAGATGAATCAGTCTGACTGGTGCTGCGGAAGCGCCGGCACCTACAACATCACCCAGCCGGAGCTCTCCGAGCAGATCCTGGAGAGGAAGATGGCGAATGTGCTGGCGACCGGCGCTGGCACCATCGTGGCCTCCAATCCCGGCTGCCTCATTCAGATCGAGCACGGATTGCGGGAAAGAGGCGTCCAGATGCGCACCGTCCACCCCGTGGACCTGCTCGCGGAGGCCTACGGGGTCACCGTGGACGAGTACGGCCTTAAGTCGACGAAGCAGCCCGAGCCCGAGGCGGTGCCGGCGTAAGAAGATTCTGGAGTGCGTGTGCGTCAGCACCGCTTTCGTCAAGGCGCGTCAGCGCCGTCGGTGCCCGCCGCCCATCACGGCGCTCACGCGCCTGCGTCAGTGCGGCACTCACGTGCCGCACTCCAAATCGCTCTCTACTCTCG